>JAYVOX010000416.1:0-5570 GCA_043757695.1 Schlesneria sp. | reverse complement strand
ACCCAACGGGGCGATTTGCTGGTCGAGCCGAGTTCTTGGCGTTGAGCGAGATCGTCCAACTTGATGACGAGACCATCGACCTCGAAGTCGAGCGTGTGGAGTTCGTCCATGAGTTGATGCGCGGTGGCCAGCGTCTCATCCATGTTGGCGAGCGTCGCGCAACGCGGTGTGGTCGGGATGCCCCAGCGCGCGACCGACTGCAAAAAGTCGCGGTGCGTCCGATAGGCCGTCCCTTCGCTGTAGCCGACGCTGTGTGCGAAGAAGCGGAGTCGCCGCGCGGCACATTGCTTGGGATCGAGCAGTTTGAGTGCCCCCGCGCAGGCGTTGCGCGGGTTGGCGAACGGAGCTTCTCCCGCCGCGATTTGCTCGGCTCGCAGATGAGCGAAGTCGGAGTTGGCGATGTACGCCTCGCCCCGAATTTCGATCACGGGTGGCACGTCGTCACCGAGCAGTCGGAGCGGGACGCCTCCCATCGTGCGGGCGTTGTTCGTGACATCGTCGCCGCGCCGTCCATCGCCGCGCGTCAAGGCCCGCGTCAATCGACCCTTTTCATAGATCAACGCGAGCGAGACGCCGTCGATCTTGAACTCGATCGAGTAGGCCGGTTGCACGCCGAGGTCTTTCCGCACGTCGGCGTCGAACTTGCGAACGCTCCCTTTGTCACCTTCCTCGGTATAGACGTTCTCGATCGAGAGCATTGGCACACGATGCTCGACCGTGACAAAGCCTTCGATCGGTTCGCCGCCCACTTTGCGCGACGGGCTGTCGTCGGTGGCCAGCTCAGGATGAGCCTCTTCGAGCGCGATCAATCGCTGCATCAGTTGGTCGTACTCGTGATCGGCAATGACCGGTGCCGCGTGAACGTAGTAGAGGACATCGTGCCGACGCAGGTCAGCACGGAGCGATTCGATCTCAGCGCGAGGAGCAGCGGTCATGAGCAGTCACTTCAGGAAGGGGAACGGAGACGGCCGGTGTCTCCACTGATCGCGGTGAGCCGGGTGCCATGAGGCCCCGGACTTTTTGGCGAAGAACCCGGGGCCTCACGGCACCCGGCTCGCCTCGGTCCTCAGATTGATACCGCCAGTTGTTCAGGTGCCGATCCTTATCGCCACCAGAGATCGACGAGGCCCATCGCGAAGAGGCCGAGGCTGATGATGGCGTTCACGTTGAAGAAGGCGACGTTGACGCGGCTCAGGTCGTGAGGTCGGACGAGCCAGTGTTCATAGAGGAGCAGAGCCGACACGGCGACGATGCCGGTCAGGAAGACGAGGCCCAGCCCGGCGAAGTGCCACAGCGCGAAGAGGGCCGCGATCGTCCAAAGGTGACTGAGGAGAGCCAGCTTCAACGCGAACGGGATGCCCCAGCGAGACGGGATGCTGAACAGACGCTGGCCACGATCGAACTCGGCGTCTTGGCAGGCGTACAACATGTCGAAGCCACCGACCCAGAAGAAGATCACGGCCGACAGCAATGCGGGCGTGAAGGCCACCTCGCCACGAATGGCGATCCACGCGGCGAGCGGCGACAGCATCAGCGCGGCCGACAACCAGTAGTGACACCAGACAGTGAACCGCTTCGCATACGAATAGCCGAGTAGGAAGAGGAGTACGGGGACAGAGAGGATCAGCGGCCAACGGTTCGGCAGGAAGAGGAGCGTCGCCGTGACAAACCCTACTGAGCAGACGACAGTGAACGTCACAACGGTCGTCAGTTCGAGTAGCCCCGCTGGAATGTGACGCTTTGCAGTGCGTGGGTTCTCACCATCGAAGTGACGATCCACGATGCGGTTGAACGCCATCGCCGCTGACCTCGCACAGACCATGCAAAGCACGATGCCGAGCAACTGCCACCCATTGAACGGGCTGTCGGGGCGATCCCACGCGAGCGCCGCCGACAGCAACGCGAACGGCAACGCGAACACGGTGTGGCTGAAGCGAATCAGTTCGAGCAGATGGCGGAGACGTTGCAGCATGGCGGTTCAGCTGAGGCAGGAATCGAGGTCACGAGGCGGAACATCGAAACGGGTGTTCGATGGGGTTGCGGATTCTAGCCGCCGAGGCTCGTATGGGAACTGTGTGAAAAATCCGACTCCACTCCCCCGTTCTCTCACTTCAAAAGAGTCTCTTATGTCCGCATTGCACATCGTCGTCGTCGGTTCGATCAACATGGACTTGGTCGCGCGAATGGAGCGGTTGCCGAGGGCGGGTGAGACCGTACACGGTCGCAGCTTTCAGACGATCCCCGGAGGCAAGGGGGCGAACCAGGCAGTGGCGGTTGCTCGATTGGGCGTGCGCGTGACGATGCTCGGTCGAGTGGGAGAGGACTCGTTCGGTGATCTGTTGCGCGGATCGCTCGCGGGGAACGGCGTGGCCACGGAGCGCGTGTTGGTGACGCGCGGGTGTTCGAGCGGCGTGGCTTTGATCGGTGTCGATGATGACGGCGCGAACTCGATCACCGTCGTCGCGGGGGCCAACGGGCTGTTGACTCCACACGACATCGAGTCGCAGGCCGAGATCATTCAAGCGGCCGATGCGCTGATCGTGCAGTTGGAGACGCCGCTCAACACCGTGGCAGCGGCGATCCGCATCGCGCGACAAGTGGGGGTGAGGACGATCCTCGATCCGGCTCCCGCGCCGTCATGGCCATTGCCGTCCGAGGTCATCGCGGTCGATGTCATCAGCCCGAATCAAACCGAGGCGGAGTCACTGACGGGGATCGTCGTCAATGATCTTGAGTCTGCGGAACGAGCCGCTCGCCGCTTGAGAGAACTCGGCGCACGCGAGGTCGCGCTGAAGCTCGGACACTGGGGCGCGATGCTTTGCGACGCTGCTGGCCGAATCGAACACGTTCCCGCGCGCGAGGTCACCGTTGTCGATTCGACTGCGGCGGGTGATGCCTTCACGGCGGCGCTCGCGGTGGCTCTGGCAGAAGGGCGTTCGTTGAGTGATGCCGTTCGCTGGGGAAGTGCTGCGGGAACTCTGGCCTGTCTGACATTCGGGGCACAGCCCGCGATGCCCACTCACGCGAGTCTTCAACAGTTTTGCGCCGGGCCGTGGTGAATACGGGGCGCGCTGCTGTCGTGCGGCAGAAGTTCTTTTTGGGGGGGAGAGCGGGCAGCGCCGTCCCGTCGGCGGAGCGACGGGACTACATACAGTAGGCGACCCCTGCGATTTTGAATGCGAGCGAGCGTCACGTCACACCGATCAGTTCGCGTGAGTGTTGCTGGTTCCAGCGCGCCGGGCCGATGTGCATGTAGTCGTCGAGGGCTTCGGCCGCTTTGTCCGGGGCGAGCAGTCCGAGGCGAATGATGGCACCGGCCAATTGCTTCGGATTCTCTTGCTGAAGCGAGAGGAGATGCACGAGTTGGTCCTCGGTCAGCCAGCCGAGTCGAACGGCGGCCACTCCGAAGCGCTCGCCCGTCTCTTGCTGATTCTTGACGACGTGCGTCACTTGTTCGCTATCGAGATATCCGCATTGCAGCGCGATGTCACCGATGCGCGCCGGTTCGGTGCGGCAATCGAGCAGGGCTTTGGAGACGGAAGGGATGTCGAGCATTCGGTGCGCGACCAACCAACGACTGAAGCGGCGTTGCAGGACTTGCTGCAATAAATTTCGCTCACGTTCGTCCACGAGAGATGTGACGCAGGCTCGATTGCGTCCGGCCCGCTTCGCTTCGTAGAGGCATTCGTCAGCGCGTGCGATCAAACGCGTACCGAGATCACGCTCGTTGCGACCGGGGAGTGCGATCGCCCCGCCCATGCTGACCGTGACCGGCACGCGCACATCGCCGAAGAGAAAGACCTCGGACTCCACTCGTGAGCGAATCCGCTCGCAAAGCCGTTCGAGTCCCTTCTCGGTCGGTTGGCTGACGAGCACGACGAACTCTTCGCCACCGAAACGGGCCAACACGTCGGAGGTACGGATCGTGGACGAGAACAGTCGGGCGATTTGCTTCAGCACATAATCGCCGAACTGATGGCCATACGTATCGTTGACGTGTTTGAAATGATCGACATCGGCGAAGATGACTCCCAAGGCAGAAGCGCAGCGCAGGCAGCGCTTCGATTCAGTTTCGAGCATCTCGTCGAAGAACTGGCGGTTGTAGATTTCGGTGAGCGGATCGTGCAGCGCCTGCTTCTGCAGCTGGCGGTTTTCAAATTCGAGGTCGCGCGTTCCCTTCTCGGCGGCTTGTTGGCGCAGCGTGGCCTGAGTGGCTGCGACGTGTGCCCGCAGCGTCAATTTCACGAGTTGATCGTTGGCTTGAGCGGTGAGTTTTGAAGAAGCCGGGATCGTTTCTGATGGGCAAAGCGAGTCGAGCCGCCACGCGCGCTGTTCGGTTTCCGCGACGAACTGTTGTGTCTCGACTTCTGACCAATGAAAGAGTTCACTGGCCAATTGGTGCAGACGTTCAAAGGTCGGCGCGCGCCGCGTCGCGCAAATCACGTCGCCCGTTCGAGAAGCCAAAGCCATCGCCGCCTGCAATGGAAAATTCGCGCTGCCTTTGCGAGCGAGCAGCCACTCGGGCGCGACGTGATGCCAACGAATGGCTTCGACGATCGATGCGGGTAACTTCCAACGCTCCATCAACCGCGAACCAATGTCCGCATGATGCAGCCCCAGTCCGCTGAGTTCGAGCTGATCGAGTGGCTGGTCCTCACTGGCCGCCTCTTCCAGAATCGGTCGGTACTCCGTCCCGCACGATGACAGCAATGCCAGTCGTCCCACGTCCAGCAGCAGTCCGCAGAGCGAGTACTGATCGACACGATCGGCCGCTATTTTCTCGGCAATGATCGCCGCCGCCGCACTCTGGACGTGAGATTGGTGCCAGCAGTTCCTGTAGTGGATCAGCAGTGATGGTTCGTCAGCATTGTTCTCGGTGAGACTGAAGTTGAGGGCGAGGGCGTTGGTGACCGTGGCACCGAGGATCGTGGCGGCCTGCTCGACGCCACAGACTTCCTGACGAAGGCCAAAATAGGTGGTGCTGGCTGCGCACACGATCCGCGCCGACATGGCCGGATCGGTCTGAACCACCTGCACGATGTCATGCTGTTCAACGACCGCTTCCTGCGTCAATTCCAACAGCCGAACCACGACAGTTGGCAACGAGGGCAACTGCGTTATCGACCAGATTTTTGTCGGATCAATCATCGGGAAATCAACCTCAACAGCCATCGAGGGACAGTGCCACGAAAGAAATCACTTCTTCAAATGTGAACCGATCGCCGCACGCGATCTGTCACGCAGCGCGACTTGCCAGCCAGCGCGCCCTCGAAGAGTTCCGTCGTTAGGCTAGTTCACGAAGATCGGACAGGTGATGCAATTCCGAAACGGAGTCGCGCTCTGAGACGGCGTGCGACACACCGTTTGACGCTGGTGCCGATGAATGCGCATCGGCGGGTCGAGACTCTTGGAACGGTCGTATCGACCAGATCACTGGAACGAAGAGTTGACCGGCACTGAGAGGCTGTCCGGAAAGTCGAACCACCACGGCAACTTGTTGTTTGCTTTGGGTGCCACGGTCATGGCTTTGCATGGCCGTGCTGTTGTCGCAACGAAGACACGGCCATGCA
>JAYVOX010000415.1:0-5573 GCA_043757695.1 Schlesneria sp. | reverse complement strand
CGCAGCCCATGCGAGCCAACTGCACCGGGATCGCCTGCAAAAAATACTGGCCTCCCACCGGATGAACTTCGGCCTTCGTCTCCAACTCCACTTTCAGTTGAGCGTCCGTGTGACCATAGAACCGTGCGTTGGCCCAATGTCCGTGAGCACACAACACGGCCGCACGCTTGCCTTGAGGTGGCGACTTCGGGCGATAGAGGCTGCCGGTGCAATACAGTCCGTCACCGGTTTGCAGGATGACCTTCTCGACCGTGTAGTCGTCCTTCTCGATCTTTCCATGCACGATCGCGTTGAGAGGCTGCTTGGACGGCATGGGCCAGAGACCATTGGCGACCAGCATTTGGCGTCGCACGTATTCGGCTCGTTTCTCCCACTCCGCCACGGTGGCCGATGGCTCCCAAGGGAAGTAGCCGTAGTAGTCCTTGAGATCACCGAGCCGCTTGTCTCCCACCTTGCGTTCCGCCGTGAAGACCTTCGGCGCGTCGGCGCGACCAACACGAGGTGACATCATCGAACCGGCTGCGACCGTCGCAGCGGCCAACTGAAGAGCAGTACGACGGTTGATCGGCAGGCGGTCGGTCATGATCCAAGCTCCAAGATGAAGTGAGAGGCAAACGTGGCGGCGGCATCATAGAAATCGCTCTTGCCCGATGCGAGTGCGCCGGACCAGTGCTGCGGAGTTGTCACTCGGGAAGAGGCTGAGCACGTTGCGATTCATCAGAGGCTTCAGACTCACCGGCTTCAAGAGGGGTGATTGGGATACGCAGAACGCCCGCGTTCGGGGTTTGCTGTGGCTTACCCTGTCTGTACACTCTTCGCCATTCCGCGCAGGGACCGTGCGGTGCAGCTCTCGTCATGCTGGCGAGTTGCCCGAGGGTGAGGCCTGTGGCTTGCGAAGCCGGTTAGTTTTGTGAGACGCCGGTCTTGGGAAGTGGCTCCATTGGTGAGTCGTTCCACTCAGTCGGTCTCTGCGGGAAAGTTTCGGAAGGGATGCCGTTATGGCCGCTAAGCCACTTCGCTTGCTGCACGCCGCGAACTTGCAACTCGACTGTCCGCTGCAACACATCGCAGCGCTGGGCGACGAAGCTCGTGACATCATCGAGACCGCGACACTCGTCGCGTTTGAGCGACTCGTCAGTCTTGCCATCGAGCGTGATGTCGATGCGCTGCTCATTACCGGCAACAGTTTTGATGCTTCGGTGGCAAGCCTGCCTGCTGAGGTCGCTTTGCGAAATGGTTTCGAGCGACTCAACGAACGGCAGATTCCGGTCTTCGTCACGCCGGGCCGGATCGATCCCGCTGCGGCGTGGCTCGAACTGCCGACTCTTCCCGACAACGTCACGTTACTGGTCGATCTCGAAGAGCCGCCGATCGACCTCACCGATCGTGGCCGCTTGTTGGCGACGCTGCTGCCGGTCACAGTCGATTCGACCGTCGAGCCGTATGAACTCGACAATCTCTTTGCCTCGCGCGCGGCTAATACTCTGGAACGACCATTCGTGGTGGGATTGCTGCTGCCCGATCGGCCCTCCGTGCGGAACGCGCCGTCGGGACGATTCGCGGCGCTCGATTGGCTGGCCTGTTCGGTAACGGAACCGACCAGCGAGTTGCCTCTGACCGACGGCATCATCAACGCGCAATCGGGTCCGCAGGGAATGTCGTTTGAAGAGACCGGCCCGCGTGGCGCGATGCTGTTAGAAGTCGATGCGCAGCGACGAGTCAAGCAAACGCTGATGCCGCTCGCCCCAGTGCGATGGGAGCGGATCACGCAGTCACTTGATGGCGTTCGCAACCGCGACGATCTGCTGGAACGAATGCTCGCGGCCGTCGAACGATTGTCGGACCTGCCCGGTGAGTTGTTGCGGTTCATTGATTGGAAACTGGACAGGAGCAGCGGAGAGACCAACGGTTGGGAGGCCGACGCGGCAGTGACCGACCTAGCGGCGGCGCTGACGCAACTGACCGATCAACCCGACGGGCTGCGGTACGTTCATCGTATTCGAGCGCTTGATCCCGACTTGTCGCTGATCGAATCGGGGCATCGCGAATTGCTGACCGAGTATCTGCTCGCTCTCGATCGTCGTTCGCCGGTGACTCGCCCCGCGATGACGAAGTGGCTCACCGATGGACGGATCGCCAACACGCTCAAGACGGGCCGTTGGGAGAGTTGGTCCGACGCCGTCGAACCGGCCACGGTGGCCAGTCAAGCGCAGCAACTTGGCTGGGATTGGTTCAAGGCGATGGGGCAAAAGTGAATGTCGGTTCGCCTTGATGTGGAGGCGATCTGTCAAATCGGGTTCTAGAAATTTGAGCTCGAGGACTTTGTCCAAGAGCATGATCTTGAGTTGTAGGATGGGCACTCTTGCCCGTCCGGATTTCGCGTGAACGCTCTGGAGCGTCAAAACAGGACGGGCAAGAGTGCCCATCCTACGGTGCTGTTTTTGGACACGCTTTTTACCCTCGGGGGACACGATGCGGATTACCGGGATCGAGATTGATCGGTTCGGAGTCTGGCAAGACTTCAAGCAGCCGCTGCATGGCTCGGGGCTGACGGTCTTCTACGGCCCGAACGAAGCGGGCAAGACGACGCTCCTGCGCTTCATTCGTGGCGTGTTGTACGGCTTTCCGTCGGATGACTTTCTCAACCCGAAGAAGAAGTCGCGGCGTGAAACTCAGTCGGGGCTGCTCCGTGTCGAACATCGCGGGCGCGAGTACGAAGTCCGACGCACGGCCTATGGTGATGACGCGGGGTTGCTCTCCGTCGCGGGCATCCCTGCGGGCGAATCGACCTCGGCGTTCATGGAAGACTTGCTCGCCGCGACCGATGAGAAGTTGTTTGAATCGGTCTTCGCGGTCGGGCTACCCGAGTTGCAACAGTTCGCCACGCTGACGGGCGACCAAGTGGCCGACCACTTGTATGGAATGACGCTTGGTCCTCAAGGTCGCTTGTTGATGGAGTTGCCGGGGCGAGTCGATCGCGAACTGCAACGACTCATCGGCGCTGGCGGCGACGGTGCCGTGATCCCCGACTTGCTCAAGCGGCATGAAGAACTGACTCGTCAAACGGCGTTCGGCGTTCGGCAGCGCGATCGCTACCGGGAACTGCTGCGTAAGAAAAGCGAACTCGACGAACGGATCGTCAAGCAGCGCGACCGCCAATTGCAGTTGCAGGCCAACTTGCGCGGCCTCAGCTACATGGAGAAGGTTCATCCGCCGTGGAATCGTCTGCGCGAAGGGCGACTCGAGCTGAAACAGCTTCCGGACTTCAGCACCTTTCCCAAGGACGGCGTGCAGCGGTTGCAGCGACTCGAATTGGATGTCGATGCGGCGACAAAGGCGCGCGAAGCGTTGCTCGACGCCGTGTCGCGCATCAGCCAGAAGCTGGCCGAGATTCGGATCGATCCCGAAATCCGTCGCTTCTCGGGTGCCGTGCAAATACTGGCCGAGCAGCGGGCGCTGACGAAAGACTTCGAGCCGCGCATCGTCGAGTTGGAAGAAGCCGCTGCGAAACAAGAACGCGAACTGGTCTCCCACCTCGCGGCCTTGGGACGCAACTGGTCTTTGACGCGGCTCGATGCGGTGCAGGATTCCCCCGAAGCGACCGCGACGTTCGTGCAGGCCGCGCGCGAGTATCAATCCGTTCTCGGCAAGACGCAGCGCATGCAGCGGCGCTACAAGCGAGCCAACGGGGCCTGTCGCGACCGCGAGCTGTCACTCCGGACGGAGCTGCAAGATCAAGGTGTTTCGGCGGAGGCACTCGAGGCGTCGGTCGATGTCGCGGCGCAACGCATTGACCAACTGACCGACCTCAGTCGCTGGCACTCCGAAGCGGGCGAACAGCATCACCGCACGAAGACACTCGACCAACAACTCGAACGATTGAACCTTCGTCACGGCTTGCCCGACTGGATCTACGGCATCTTGTCGTGGTTCACGCTGGCGGGGGCGGCCCTGTTCATCGCGGGCGTGTATGCGGCCGTCACCACCGGTTGGATCGTGGGACTGATCTTCATCATCCTGTCGTTGTTCTCGGCGGGAACGGCGTGGGCGTTCAAGACGCATCACGAAGAGAGCCTGCAACAGCAGGTGGCCGAACTCCGTGACTTGCGGGTCGCCAATGAGACCGAACGTCGCAACCTGCTCGACCACATCGCGGCCTACGCCGAGAGCTGCGGCATCCGCGAATGGATGGGCCGCGACTTCACGCTGCAAGAACTGAACGACGGTCAACTCCTGACTCTCGCCGCGCGACGCACCGCCGATCTGCAACGGGCACAACGCGACTATCAACGCATCCAGCAGGTGCGACGCAGGCTGAGTGCCGCGCGCGGTCGCTTGCAGATTCAGCAGCGCGATCTGGCGAACGGTCGCAAAAGTTGGTGTCAGACACTCGGGCATCTCGGTCTCGACGAGACGGTCGATGTGCCTCTGGCGGTCGAACATTGGAAGCAGGTGATCGCCGCTCGCAGTCGTCGCAGTAAGCATCTCGCCACACGCGGGCAGTCGCAGGACATCCGACTTGGCTACGAACGGTTCCGCAAACAGGTCGAAGATTTGGGCCGACGGATGCAGCGGCCGAAGCTGAACTACGCGAACCCGTTCGAGGTTGTTGAGACGTGGGAGCGCGAACTGCGCGTCGCGCGCGATGCGAGTCTCGAACGGAAGCGGCTCCGTCAGCAACACGCTCAAAATCGGCGCGAGGCGGCCGATTGGCAACGTAAGCTCGACGCCCTCGAAGAGAATCGGAACGCGCTGCTGTCACTGGCGGGCGTGTCACATCGTTCGCAACTTGACCAGCGGTTGCAGTTGATGGAACGCCGTCGTCAGGTCGAAATCCTGATGGACCAATCGACGCGCGAGTTGGAGCATCTCATCAAGTCTGAGCCAGACGTGGCGCTGGTCGAAGACGAGCTGCTCCGCTTCAACCCGAAAGATGTTCCGGGGATGGCTCGGCAATACGCGCGCGAACTCGAAGAGATCGAGTTGGCATTGCAACAGGGGTTCGAGCAACTCGGCACGATCAAGCAGGAATTGAAGTCACTCGAAGCCGATCGTCGCGGATCACGAGTTCGGCGCGAGCTATCTCAGGTTGAATGCGACTTGCGAGGTGCTTGGCAAGCGTGGTTCGCGGCCTCGCTCGCCAGTGATGCCGTCCAAGACGTGGCGACTCAATTCGAGCAGGCCAATCAACCCGAGATGCTGGCCGCCGCGATTCCGTTCCTCCGCAAGCTGACACTTGGCAAGTATCACCACCTCTGGACACCGCTCGGTCGCAAGCACCTCTATGTCGATGATGACGCGGGCGAGTCGCGACCGGCCGAGCGTTTGAGTGGCGGGACGCGCGAACAGATGTTTCTCGCGATCCGACTCGCAATGGTAAAGGCGTTCTCGAACAACGGCATCGAGTTGCCCATGGTCCTCGACGACGTGACCGTCAACTTCGACGAGCATCGTTCGGAAGCGGCCGTCACAACGCTGATGGATTTCACACGCGAAGGCCAACAACTGCTGGTCTTCACCAGCCACCTGCACTACGCGCAAATGTTCCAGAAACGGGACGTGGAACCGGTCTT
>JAYVOX010000414.1:0-5573 GCA_043757695.1 Schlesneria sp. | reverse complement strand
GCGACTCGAATTGACTCGATTTGTATCGAGACCTAGAGTTCGCGCGAGTTGAAGGATCGACCGCTTTTGAAGAGGCCGGGATGAGTTTGGCAAGAACCACGCTGCGCGCGAGATATCTCCGACAGAACATTCGGCCGCAGTCGCGCGTGGTTCCGAATCTGTTCTCGTTGTTGTTTCATGGCGTGCTGTTGCTCATTTTGGCGATGAATTACCAAGGTGGTTCGGGGGGAGGCATCGGTCGAGGGCGAGCGGAGTTCACGACGGTCATCACGCGCGACGATGGTGTGGTGATGGCGAACCCGTGGGGAGATCGCCCCGACGCTCAGATCGAAGGAGCACCGAACGAGGTTCCGCCGGGTGATCTTGCGCCGGGCCCCCATGCGGGCAACGAAGTTCTCAATACGACTCGCAATGTCACAAACGAAGCCCCGCCCGCCGCGCTGTCGCTGCCTACCGTAGAAGGAGCGTCGCCGAATGGCTCGCGCCCGAATTTCCCTTCCAACGTCGTACCAGCAGCGGCTCAAGGTGGCGGCGGCTCGAACGGCGGAACACGTCCCGCAGCGACGGGGCGGCGCGGCTTTCAAGATGGAGTTGTCGGTGGCGGCGCACCGGGCGGCGGTTTCGGCGCGGGCTTCTTCGGAGTGAGCGACGCCGGGATGACGGTCGTCTTCGTGGTCGATGCGTCCGGCAGCATGACCAGTCATAACGCGATGCAGATCGCCAAGTCCGAACTGATGGCCAGTTTGCAGTCGTTGGATGAGAAGCAGCAGTTTCTCATCATTTTTTATGACGACACACCACATATCGTGTGGCTCAAGCAAGAAGCGAGACTCAAACAAGACTCCAAACCAATGCTCACGTATGCGACCGAGATCAATAAGACGCTGGCCCGACAGCAGATCGCGGGGATCCAACCCGGTGCAGGGACGAGCCACTTTCCGGCGCTGGAACTGGCGCTGAAGCTGCACCCCGATGTGATCTTCTTTCTGACCGATGCCGCTGAGCCAGCCATGTCTCCAGCGGATTTAGAGAAGGTCAAGCGCATGAACCGCGGACGCGCTCACATTCACAGCATCGAGTTTGGCGTCGGCCCGGAGCTGGTCGAGTACACGTCCAATTTCCTCCGCCGACTCCCACAACAGAACGGCGGTACATATCGCTATCACGATGTCACGAAATTCAAAGCCCCTTGATGCAAGACGAACTGGGCCGCTTTGAGGCTACTTCTGCGCGAATTCGATCTTCGCCATCTTGCGTTCGCGAGCGACCGTGTCGGTCCAGAGTTGTTCGGACAGACGTTCGACAATTTGCGGGCGGACATCTTCGAGGCTCAGGTCGCCAGGTTGAAGTTCGGTCACTTGGATCAGGTGGACTCCGAACGTTGAGACGACCGGTTCGCTGATGTCGTTGATCTTGAGTGCGAACGCGGTGCGCGCGACCGGCGCGGGAAGCTTGCCTCGAAAGCCGAAGCGACCGACATCGCCACCCTGCTCGCGGCTGGGGGCCTCGGAAAATTGTTTGGCGGCATCGGGGAAAGACAATTTTCCCGCAACGACTTGGGCGCGAAGCTCCTTCATCCGAGTGATCAGCACCGCCACGTCGGCCTCGCTCGCCGTGGCTGCTCGCTTGAGAAAGACTTGCCGGGCGCGAAGCTGCGTCCCGTCGAACTCGGCGCGATGCTGTTCAAAGAACTCGCGAATTTGCGACGTGGTCAGGGTCTGTCGGACATAGACCTGCCATGCGAGCGGCAAGCCAAGTTCCTGCTTGAGACGCTCGGTCGTGTAGCCCAACTTCGCGAGAAAGGCTTCGGGAGCCTCGCCCAGTTTCTTTAGGACCGACTCGGCGTGTTGAATTTGGAACTGCACGTCGTCGGCAGGCGGCTGAATCTTGCGCCGCGCGAGAAACTCACGCACAAGTTGCCGTTCGATCAGGCGCTCGATGAGCTGCGGTTCTTGCGCCGCGCGTTCATCGGGCTTCACCTGCTGAGTCGTCGCCGCGAACTCGACATCCCCCGCCGTGATCGACTTCCCGTTCACGGTGACAACGCTGCGCGCGGCATCGTCCGCACCGAGCAACGCCGTGACAGACAACAACACCGACAACCAAGCTGCGTGCATGACGAATCCGTTCTGAGGAGGGTGGACCATCGCAGTCGTGAATCGAGGCACACCTGGAATCTCGGTCAGGGAGTGTCCGAGCGACATAGACGAGCCATTTCATGACTCGCATTGGAGTTGAGCATCCCCCCATTCTTTCGCGCGGCTGAGTTTGAAGGGTACAAGCGGTCTCGTCGGCGGAGCGACGAGACAACTGTAGTCCCGTCGCTCCGCCGACGGGACAGAGTCACGCTCCCGAGCGAGTCAGGGCTTGGAAGCGAACGAGCAGGTCGCGCGTGATTGGTCCCGGTTCGCCCGATCCAATCTTGCGACCGTCGAGACTCACCACGGCTACGACTTCTGCGGCCGTTCCCGTGAGAAACATTTCGTCGGATACGTAGAGATCGTGGCGAGTGAGCGAGCATTCTTCGACACGATAGCCCGCCTCCGTCGCGAGCTTCATGACCACATTTCGTGTGATCCCTTCGAGGATGCCCGCATCGGGTCCGGGAGTTCGCACCACACCGTTCTTCACGAGGAAGATGTTGTCGCCCGTGCATTCGGCGACTTCACCCTTATGGTTAAGCATCAACGCTTCCACCATCCCGGCGTCCGTTCCTTCAATCCGCGCAAGGATATTGTTCAGGTAGTTGAGCGACTTGATCCGGGCACTCAGCGCTCCGGGATGGTTGCGGATTGTGCTGGCGGTGACGAGGTTCATCCCCTTGGTGTAGGTCTCGGGGGGATAGAGCGTGATCGTGTCGGCGATGACGATGACTTGCGGGTTGCTCGTCCGGCGAATGTCCAAGCCGAGACTTCCCGCTCCGCGCGTGACGACGAGCCGCACGTAGCCATCGCCGATGTTGTTGGCCTGTACCGTTTGTTCGACCGCGTCGATGACTTGCTCCGGCGTCATCGGGATCACGAGACGAATGGCCTTCGCACTTTCAAAGAGGCGGTCGATGTGCTGGCGGTGGAGGAAGACCTTGCCGCCATAGACGCGAATCCCCTCGAACACGCCGTCGCCGTAAAGCAGCCCGTGATCGAACACGCTGATCTTGGCTTCGGCTTCGTCCACCAACTTGCCGCCGAGGTAAATCTTCAAGGACATCGAAGGGGGTTCCCGTGATATGAAGCAGCCCGGCACCGGGCCGGGCTGCGAAAGGTTGTCGATGCTGTCGGTCATCTGGTCATCAAGTCGGTTAGATCTTCTGGCCCCAAGTTGAATACGGCTGAGTTTATTGGACTCCCTCGCTCACGCTTCGGGTTACTCTTTCCACAAACGGCTACGCCGGTTCGATCCGACCTTCACGCAGCTTCACCGTGCGATGGGCTTCCGCTGCGATGAGTCGGTCGTGTGTGACCATGATAATAGTGAGGCGTTCTTGCTCGTTCAACTTGGTCATCAGCTCGATGATTCCACGTCCGGTCCCTTGATCGAGGTTGCCGGTCGGTTCATCGGCGAGCAGGATTTCAGGACGAGCGACGAGTGAGCGAGCGATCGCGGCGCGTTGCATTTCACCGCCGGATAACTCGGACGGTCGGTGTGTCAGGCGGTGCCCCAGTCCGACGCGGTCGATCATTTCGCGAGCGCGATCCTGGTACTCGCGCCGCCGCTGCCAGTAGCCCCAGATCGAGTGACGGATCATCAGCGGAGCCAACACGTTTTCCATCAGGCTCAACTCGGGAAGCAGATGGTAGAACTGAAAGACGAAACCGAACACCCGGTTTCGCAGTTCATCGCGCGTGCGGGCGGGAAGGTCGTCGATCCGCTGGCCATCGAGTTGCACTTCACCCACGTCGGGCGCGTCGAGCAGACCGAGCAGATGCAACAGCGTGCTCTTACCCGATCCCGATTGGCCGACGATCGAGAGGAACTCACCCTTATGAACGGAGATGTCCACGCCATGCAGCACGGAGACTTGGTGGTCTCCCTTGCGGTACGCCTTCTCGACGGCAATCGCCGCAATCTGCGGTTCGGGCATGAGTGGCTTCTCCCGAGACGGGGCGGTCAGTGGTGATGGTGATTGATAACACGCTTGGGCGGTGGACATGGATTCCATTCCTGTTCTCGCTCCTGAGCGGGAGCGTTCCTCGTTCCCAAGCTCCGGCTTGGGAACGCCTGTCTTGAAGCTCCAGCTTCGCGATTTGTGATCTCGTGTTTTATGTGACTCACCAAGCTGGAGTTTGGAGGAGGGCGTTCCCATGCGGGAGCTTGGGAACGAGACTGTCTCTGGAACGAGGCTTCATTCGTGCCTCAACGCCTGCACTGGTTGCAATCGTGCGGCGCGGCGGGCAGGAAGGATGCTCGCCACAACGGCGATCGTGATCGCTCCCAGCGCAACCCAGCAGACCGTGAACGGGTCCACGTGAGTCGGAATCTCTTTGAAGTAATAAATCCGTTCGTCGAACACTTTGTGACCAGTGATGACCGTGATGACGCTTTCAACCTGGTTGATGTAGTGGACGAAGAGCAGGCCCGCGACGACACCGACGCCGCTGCCGACCATTCCCAACGACAGGCCGTAGCTAAGAAAGATCGACATCACGCCGGAGGAACTCGCGCCGAGTGCCTTCAAGATGCCGATGTCGCGCGTCTTCTCGACCACGATCATGAAGAAGATCGCCAAGATGCCGAAGCCCGCGACCGCAATGATCAGGAACAACAGGATGTTCAAGATCGACGATTCGACATCGACCGCCGCCAGCAACGGTCCCTGTTTCTGTTCCCACGTTCGGACCGTGTAACGATCGGGCGAGAACTCCGTTCGCAGCAGTTCGACCACTTTGTCCGAGTCGCGATAGTCCTTGAGGCGAATTTGTACGGAGGTGATTGCCCGCGACTCCGTGCCGTCTTCGCGCGTGCGGACCATCTTCCGAACCTTCTGCAAATGTTCGAGATTGCAGAAGACAAAGTTTGAGTCGTACTCGCTCATGCCGCTCTGGAAAACATCGACGACAGTGGCGTCGAAATAGGCACCCGTGGGAGTTCCCGCCGTGGCCGTGGTGAGCTTCACATCGTTGCCGGGACGAACCATCGAGATCGTGCGCATCTCGCCCGTTTGTTCGTCCTTGTGCGGGAAGCTGATGAGACCCGCACCGATGTAGACGCGACCATCCTGCGGTTGAGCGATCGCCGCCGCATCGAGTGCCGCCAAGCCTTGCGCGGCGGCGTCCGAATCGGCAAAAGGATCTTCGGACGCAGTGCGTGGTCCCGGTTCACGCTGCCCGGCTTCACCGTGTCGTTGTTCCTTAAGCTCTTGCAGTAGCTGAGTACGCTGTCGAGTGATTTCGGCGACGCGCTGCCGTCGCTCCACTGCGGAAGCCGTCAGTTCCCAACTCGGTTTTTGGTCGAGGCTTCGCTCGGCGGGAGTGACCTCTTTTCCATCGCGTTGCGCGTGATAGCTCTGCAAGTAATCGACCAGTGGACCAACTTCCGACTTGCTCTCGGGGTCGATGCCGATCAGCGTGACCGGG
>JAYVOX010000413.1:0-5580 GCA_043757695.1 Schlesneria sp. | reverse complement strand
ATGTAGCCACGTTTCGCCAGAACGTGGGCTGTTTGAGCGTCCCGCCCGCACTCTGGCGAGATGCGGCTACATCTCACTTCAGCCCGCGCGAGGTATAGCCGTGGCGGACGAAACGAGGTCGAGCGTCGGAGACTCCACCTCAGCCTGATCGCGACGACTTCTCAACACCGCGACCTCTTTCTCGGAGTGGTCGAGCTCGCTCTTCATCTCGTTGAGAGCAAGCTGTCCTTCTTCGGCGCACTTCTTCTGACGTGTAAGAGGCTGTCCGGAAAGTCGAACCACTGCAACTTGTTCGAGTTGTTTGCTTTGGGTGCCACGGTCATGGCTTTGCATGGCCATGCTGCTTTCCTAGCGAAGACATGTCCCCGGTCCAATCACTAAGCCATGACCGTGGCACCCAACTTCATTGACTCCATCAAGTTGGCTACGCTTGGCTTTTCGGACAGCTTCTCACTTCATGGTCGAGCTTCTTGTCCTTGATCTCATCCGGGATTGCGGCCTCAACTTTTTCGGCGACCGTCTCCGCCGTCGCCCGCGCGTACCCATCTACCTCATGCGGTAGACCGCTCGCCCAACGAGCCACTCCCGCCACCAGGCTCGCTACCACACTGACTGCCACCCTGCCACCGTGTACTTTTTCATCGCGTGTCCCCTCTGTCATGTCGCCTGAACTCTGCCTGTTGTCCGACACCAATGGTCGGTCAGATAACAGCACGAATGTTGCACGAAAGAATCCGCAGAAATCTGACAGGATTTGAGGAATTGCCAGAATCATGCCGCCGCTTCGGTTGAAGCAGCAGCGATGTCAGGTTCCGACAAGCGAGTGGCATTCGTGTCGCTGGTAGTCACGTCATCAGAGAGGAGCAATGAACGAGTGACGAGAAGAGCGACGCACGAAAACCCCATGAAACCAAGCAAAAAAGCCTTGCCCGCAGTGTTTGCGAACAAGGCTTTTCGAGTGGAGCGGAGGGGAGTCGAACCCCCGACCTCTGCATTGCGAACGCAGCGCTCTCCCAACTGAGCTACCGCCCCAAATGTCTGTTAGGCCCTCGGAGGAATCCCGTTGGCGGGCGGCATTCTAGGGAGGGCTGTTGCGGTTGAAAAGGGACGCCGACGGTACCCGATATTCAAGCAGGTGATCGCGCTGTCGGGGTGATCTGTGTACCGCGTCCAACTTGCAAATTGCGGTGAGGCAAACCACGATGCGGTCATGACAATTTCATGGGAACCGTTGCGACCAATTCTTGCTGCCTGCCAGCGATTCGTGATCTCCAGCCATGTGCGACCGGATGCCGATGCCATCGGGTCTGAGATCGGTTTGGCACGTGTGCTGCAATCGCTCGGCAAGACGGTGCAGATCGTCAATACGTCGCCGACACCCGCGAACTTGTACTTCCTCGATCCGCTGCGCGAGGCCAAGCAGTTCGGTACGGGGACGACGGTGGCCGATGTGGCGGCGGCCGAGGTTCACGTTGTCGTTGATACCAGTTCGTGGATGCAGTTGTCCGATGTCGGCAAGGCGATGCGAGAATCGTCGGCTCGCCGCATCGTGATTGATCATCACGTGAGTGCCGATGACTTGGGAGCGACGGAGTTCAAAGACACTCAGAGTGAAGCGACAGGCTCGCTGATCTTTGAACTAGCGCGGTACTTGGACGTGATTCTTCCGCCGGATGCAGCCACGGCATTGTTCACGGCGATTGCCACCGACACAGGCTGGTTTCGTTTCTCTGCCGTCACCAGTCGCACGATGCGGATCGTCGGGGAGTTGATGGAGCGTGGTGCTTCGCCTCCAACCGTGTTCCGCGAACTGTATGAACAGGCGTCATTGGCACGGATGCATCTCGTCGGACGAGCACTTCAACGGATGGTGCTGGAGTGTGACGGAGAGTTGGCCTTCACCTCAATCCCGTGGGCGGACTTCGTCGAGTTGAAAGCGAACTCCTCGGATACGGAAGACCTCGTGAACGAATGCTTGAAAATTGCCGGGACGAAAGCCGCGTTCATCGCGATCGAACTCCCAAACCATCAAGTGAAAGTGAGCTTCCGGAGCCGCACGGAAGCGGTGGATGTGTCTCAAGTCTCCGAGCAGTTTGGTGGAGGCGGGCATCGCATGGCTGCCGGAGCGACTTTGACGGGACCGTTTGCGGACGCAACGAATCGAGCCCTGATCGCGATGAAAACGGCGGTCGAGGCTGCACGGCTGGCGACGCCGATTGCCAAAGACTCTTGACGTTGGTCGGTGACATCAGTTGAGATGCTTGCCGTGACAGACGCTGCTCATTCCCGTTCCTGCTGAGTGTCTCCCGCCTACGACTGCCTTAATCCTGCCGACGAACGACTTGCCCTCCGCCCTGCCTTGCTTCACGCCTGCTGGCCGACACCCTGAATTCTCCGCCTAGCGCAAGCCTCATTTTTGGAGACACTGCTCATGGTCAATCAACCTATTGAGTCATCACCCCCGTGTCATTCGCCCGCTCCACGTCGCAGCTTTCTGGCTGCTGCGGGAGCCATCGTCTTGGGAGGGCTGGCCGGGCTGATTCCCCTCGCTTCGGGAGTGTTGTGTTTCCTCGATCCGATCTTGCGGCGAAAGGTCTCGGCGACGGGGACTGTTGGCTTTCTACGTGCGGCCAATCTGAGCCAACTCCCCACGGACGGGACTCCGGAACGGTTCACCTTGCGTGCCGATGTGACCGATGCGTGGACGCTCTATCGCAACCGAGTCTTGGGTAGCATC
Organism: Schlesneria sp.; assembly: GCA_043757695.1. Classification (GTDB taxonomy): domain Bacteria; phylum Planctomycetota; class Planctomycetia; order Planctomycetales; family Planctomycetaceae; genus Schlesneria. The sequence goes on along the minus strand of JAYVOX010000413.1, from coordinate 2,843 downwards.
TATCTGCGGCTGATGCCCAACGGACAAGTGATCGCGTTCAACGACACGTGCACGCATCTCGGCTGCAAGGTGGACTATCAGGCGTCGGACAAGCAGTTCTTCTGTCCGTGCCACCAGAGTGCGTTCGACTTGGACGGTGTGAAGAAAAACCAGACTCCCCCACGCAACATGGACGCATTGGAGGTGGAGGTGGCCGTTCGCAGCGGAGATATCTTTGTGAAGTACCAGAACTTCCGCACCGCCACTCCCGAGAAGAAGGCGATCTGATCGTGGAGTTCCATGTGATGCGGGCCATCGGCAGAAACAAATTGCCGCGTAGGATGGGCACTCTTGCCCGTCCGGTTTGAAGACGGGAAGCAGGACGGGCAAGAGTGCCCATCCTACGGCCAGAGCAGACAACATCGGCCACTCAAACATTCAATCATCCTTGGGGAAACCTCGTCATGAAGGCGTTGCTCAATTGGCTCGATGACCGGACTGGCTACAAGAATTTGATGCACGAAGCGTTGAACGAGCCGATCCCTGGTGGAGCGCGCTGGCGGTACATCACGGGCAGCATGTTGACGTTTTGTTTCGTCGTACAGGCGATCACCGGCTTCTTTCTGTGGTGCGGCTACGCCCCCAGCACTCAGACCGCGTGGGAGAGCGTCTACTACATTCAGAACGAAATGTTTTACGGCTGGCTGTTGCGCGGCATCCACCATTTCGCGGCTCAAGCGATGATGATCGTGCTGGGATTGCACTTCCTGCAGGTCGTGTGGGATGGAGCCTATCGCGCGCCGCGTGAGGTCAACTTTTGGCTGGGTCTCGTCCTGATGCAGATCGTGGTGGGGCTGTCGCTCACCGGCTACTTGTTGCCCTGGGATCAGAAGGGCTACTACGCGACGAAAGTGGCGACGAACATCGCTGGCTCGACACCCTTCATTGGTCAGCAGGTGCAGGCGATTGCTCAGGGCGGGACATCTTACGGGCATCTCACGCTGACGCGGTTCTTCGCGCTTCATGCCGGGTTGCTGCCCGCGCTGTTGGTTGGATTTCTGGCTCTGCACATCTATGTATTCCGACGACACGGCATCACGGTTCACAAGTCAGCCGAAGGGAAGCCGGTCGGAACGTTCTGGCCCACGCAAGTCCTTTTCGATGCCGTCGGATGTGTCGTGGTGCTGGCGGGGGTGCTGTATTTCACGATGACTCGCGGCGCGGAGCTGACTGCGCCCGCCGATCCCGGTGAAGACTTCCCCGCGCGACCCGAATGGTACTTCTTGTTCCTGTTTCGCTTCTTGGAGTTTGAAGCGATCTCCAAGAGAGGGGTCGTGTTTGGTGCGATCATCGTTCCAGGAATCGTGATGACGTTGATCGGTCTCATGCCGTTCATTGGTCGGTCAAAGCTGGGGCATCAGTTGAATCGCGCGTTCCTCGTGGTACTGCTCGTGGGTGTGGCTTGGTTGACGGCGTTGACTGTTTACGAAGACAGCCACAACGAGTCTCACCAAGCGAAGTTGAAGTTCGCCGAACGCGACGCCCATCGGATCGTTGAGTTGGCTCATCGCGAAGGAATCCCACAGAACGGTGCCCGCGAATTGTTGGTGCGAGACCCGTTCTCACAAGGTCCGCGATTGTTCGCTCGGCACTGCTCGAGCTGCCATCGGTTCAACGGACATGATGGAAAGGGACAACAGATTCTCAAGGCAAAGTTGGACGCGGAAGGGAAGGCGATCAAGGACGCGCATGGCCATGCGGTGAGCGAGGAAGAACCCGCGACAGCCGCCGATCTTAGGGACTTTGGTTCGCGTGATTGGGTTCGGCGCGTGCTGACGGACTACGACCGAACCTTCGCGCCGCTCAAGAACGCCGGTGTGAAGGGGCAACGGTTCCTCGACGGAGAAATGGCGGGCTGGTGTCGTGAGAACAAGGCGCTGCTGGCTGACCCCGCGAATGCCGACAGCGTGAAAGAGTTGGTGGAGTTCGTCGCCGCGCAGAGTGGTCGCGTCGATCATGGGACGTTCGATGAGAAGTTGGTCTCCGCGGGAAAGAACATCTTCAAGGGAGGTGCCTTGAAATCGGGGACTCCGCTCACATCGAGTTGCGTCGATTGCCACGCGATGAAGGCGCTGGGAGATACGGAGTCCCTCGGCGATGGAGCTGGTTCCGGGTATCCGACACTGACGGGCTACGCTGGTCGCGATTGGCTCAAGCGGTTCTTACGTTCGCCCGGGCACCCCGACTTCTATGGAGACAACAACGTCATGGTGGCGTTCGATGAGCCACGTCTCTCCGAGAATGAGCTTGATCTGTTGGTGAATTGGATGATCGGCGACTACTACCGATCCAAAAAGTCGAACAAGCATTGAGGTCGTTGGAGTTGGAGCCGCGAAACTTCGGTTGCATTCCGTGACATCGAATGAATGCCGCGTTGAGACTGGTCGAGCAAGCTCGATTGGTGTGGGAATTGGCTCGACGCGGAAGGCCAGAATTATTCTGGCAGGTCACTCAATTCTGAGGCGTCACTCGTTTGTCGCGGCTTCCACATATCGACTAGACTCCGCCCGCTTCCGAGACAACTTGCCTGTGTGTTCGTTCTTGTGGTGCGGTTGTGAAGCACTCTTTCCGTGATCGCTTGGGCGAGGACTATATCTGTGTTGTATCGACTCTCTGTTGCGGCACTGGTGTTGTTCGCGATGTTTTGCAGTCCTCGCGAGGCGACGGCTCAGCAGAACGCGGCTCCGGCTGGAGTTGCCTTCGCGGCGGGGCAAGACCCCAATGCCTTCCCCCCCGCGCCCGGTGGCTTGTTCTACCGAGGGAGCCATCCCACGGAGATCAGACTCAAATCGACATATCTTCAC
>JAYVOX010000412.1:0-5612 GCA_043757695.1 Schlesneria sp. | reverse complement strand
TTTCGTGGGGCAGGTGGGTGACTGGCTCGTGAGGAGTGTTTGCGAGTGATGAGCAGGAGAAGAAACGGGGAACTACGGATCGAGCCATTGGGCCGACTTCATGATCCGCGTGGCGTCGGCGGCCATCACTTCGGTCTCCAATCCGAACACGGTCACTTCGAGAAGTTGCTTGTGGTGAATCATCAGTCGTCGGCGCATCGCGCATTGGCCTTCGGCACTGGCAACTGGGACGATCGACTCCATCCAGTGCGACTTGGAATTGAGCAAGCCCGAGTCGAGGACTTTGACGGTGTCCATCGAACTGCTCGCTTGCGTGAGGTCTTGCAGCGTCTTGGTGGCCGACTTGTTGAGTAACTCCCGCGCGACGGAATAGCTGCGCACAGTCACGTTGAGCGATCGATCAAACAGGTGGTATTCAACGTCAGAGTATTGGGTTCGTTGCTTAGGGGAGGCGGGAAGATCGACTTGAAATTTTCGCTCGCGATCCGTGATGCGGAACCAGCCGTCGCTCAGGGGACTGACGCCGTAGCGAAGTTGGTTTCGCAACGCAGAGGCCACCAGCACGAGGTAGACGACGACAGCGAGAACGACCAGAGCAATCAGCGCACGCCGTCCCCAATGTGCGGGTCGCGCCGGGGTCAACGCAGCGGTGAGGTCTTCCTCGCCATTCAAAAAGGTGGTCGAAAGATCGAGCTTCATGGAGGGACTCAGGTGGGAGATCGGCCGCGGCAGGAGTTGTCTGACCCATCGGAAATGATAGGCGTGGAAGCCTATCCCACGGGGCGTTTTCACCGACCGCTCGCCCGAAAGGAGTGCGGCGCGATTCTAAGGAGCGCGCGGAGGCTGACGCAATTGGCGTCTCGGCAATGTCCGTCCTCGGAGTGAGAATGTGCGACTCGCGAGGAGGTTGGTCGGGGCCTATACTCCCGCCCCCTGTTCTGGCTGGTCGCGGATGGCCGAGCGAAGAAGAAGAAGAAGAACCCCTCACCCTAGCCCTCTCCCCCCTGTATTCATTTCCGAAGACAGGCGGGGCGAGGGGACCAGAGAGAGACCTCATCATGTTGCTGTTACTTGTCGCGCTGTTGACTGCACCGCCGGTCGAGACCGATGCGGTGGCCGAAGCGAAACACCTGACCAACGTCCGGCAGGTCACGTCCGGGTTGCCTCGCGCGGGTGAGGGCTACTTCTCGCCAGCGGGAGACTCGATCGTTTATCAGGCGTATCCGGTCGGCTATCCCTTTTATCAAATCTACGTTCAGAAGCTGGACGAGAAGACGCCGCGCTTGCTCAGTACCGGGCGAGGTCGCACGACGTGTGCCTACTTCACGCCGGATGGCTCGAAGATTTTGTTTGCCTCCAGTCACACCGATCCCAAGATCGACGAGACCGAGCTGGCCGCGCGCGAAGAAGCGGCCAAAGGGGGCCGACGACGTTACCTGTGGGACTTCGATCCTCACATGGACTTGTATCTCGTGAACGCGAACGGCACCGGGATGAAGCGACTGACCGATTCACCCGGCTATGACGCTGAGGGAAGCTTCTCACCCGATGGCAAGCAGATCGTCTTCACGTCGTCGCGCGATGGTGACCCCGACTTGTATGTCATGGATGCCGATGGCTCGAACGTGAGGCAACTCACCAACACACCGGGCTACGACGGCGGGCCGTTCTTTTCTCCTGACGGCAAATGGGTGATCTTCCGCTCGGATCGGCAGAAGGAACACATGCTGCAACTGTTCGCAATTCCTGTGGAGGGCAAGACGGCCGATGGCAAGACCGAAGTGCAACTGACGAACAATCTCGATCAAGTGAACTGGTGCCCGTACTTTCACCCGAGCGGCAAGTACCTCGTCTGGTCGGGCGCCGACTACAGCAAGGGCCCAACCTCGGCTCACTTCAATCTCTTCACACTGGACCTCGACTGGAGCGGCGGGACGCTCAAGGGAGGCGAAGTAAAGCAGATCACACACAGCACAGCGGCCGACGTGTTGCCGGTCTTCAGCCCCGACGGCAAGAGCCTCATGTGGACCTCGACGCGCACCCCCGACGGGACCAGCCAGCTTTGGATGGCGGACTGGATTCGCGGTTCTGAGTAACGCGGTCGCGGGTGTCTGTTGAGTGGCACGAATTCGGGGCGATGCGTGATTCAGAACGATTCCAGCGAACATCTGCCCGTTGGCGTAGTGACGAAACTTGCCGGGGCGTCTGGCGAAAAGAGGGCTTCACGCGGCCCGCGTTCCAAAGACAGATGCTCTTCCAGATCACCGGTTTACTTTTTCAGAATGGGCCTTGTACGGCCCACCAGCATGGAACTTCCACGATGTTGAGTCTCGTTCGATCACTGTGTTTATTGCTGTGTCTCGTAGCCCTGTTCGGAGTCGGCTGTGGACCGAAGAAACCGGGAGCGGGAGCGCAGGGGGAAGCGGGCGTGACGAGCGAAGTGGACCCGAAGTCCGCGACTCCCAAGAAGGGGGGCGGGATCGTCCCGATCAACCGCGAGCCGAAGTCGCTCGAAGGCAACTGGGTCATGGTGATGACCATGCAGGGCCGCGACAACTACATCTGGATCGTAAATCTGAAACGGGGCCCGGATGGTGAGATGTCGGCGTCGATCGTCGATACGTCCAAGGACAAGTTGGCTCCAGAAGTCGTCTCGACCGTCGTCAAAGATCAGGCGATCACGCTGGGAATCAAAAACGCGCAGGGGACAGTGGAGTTTGAAGGGCGATTTGACGGGAAGGCAATTCGCGGAACGTTGTCCAGTGGTCCTCAAGAGGTCTATCTCGCGCGGATGCTCAGCACAGACGTGTCGAGCCTGACGGGCTTCGCGAACGAAGCCGGACCTCCCGCGTCCGACGTGTTTGAAAAAGCCTTCAAGGCGATGAAGGACAAGCCTGATCCCAAGGCGATCATGCGGATCGCTCACGAATACCCGACCAGCCCCGTCTCCTACGAGGCCATGGCGATGTTGTTACAGGTCAGCACTCGGTTTGAGATCAGCAACGAAGACATGCTGGCAATGATCGACGAACTTCTCCGCTGTGCCGCCGTGTGGGGGACGAAGATTCACTCGAAAGCCGAGATGCAATGTGCCGAGCATCTCATCGGCACGCGCCGGCTGCCCAAGGAAGGACTGAAGCACCTGGCACGTTCTGAAGAACTGATCGGTGACGCCGCACCGCCGGAATTCAAACAATATGTCTTGACGCTACGGGAGGCGGCGGCAGTCCAAATGGCGTTGGCCAAGAGTCGCTCCGTGGCGGATGCCGTTCGCGCCGAGGCTTATCTCGAACTGCAAGAGCTACTGAAGAAGCAGCGTTACAACTCTGATATTTTGATCTCGCTGGCAGGCCACGCCGAAGCGACCAAGCAAACCGACGAGGCGATCAAGTACTACTCGGATATTGTCGCCCTGCCACTGCTGGAACAGTTTTTGGTCTCGCAGCGCGCGGGACAACCGGCCGGAGACCCGACGCCGACGGATCAATTAAAGAAGCTGTGGGTGGAGCGTCACGGAGACGACAAGGGACTCGAAGCACATCTCGCCACGGTTCACCGGACAAAGCTGGATGAACTCATCCATGAGGTGCGCGAGCAGGCTCTGCCCGTGGTGGTCACCGCAGATACGCCGGCCACTCCGAGCGATCACACGGTGCTGTTGGAATTGTTTACCGGTGCGCTGTGTCCTCCGTGCGTTGCAGCCGATCTGGGAGTCTCCGCCCTGGCGCGACAGTATCCCGCCAGCGAACTCGTGACGCTCCGCTATCACCAGAACATCCCCGGCCCCGACGGCATGACGAACCAAGACAGCGAAGACCGATTTGCGTTCTATGAAGCGGGCGGGACTCCCACCGTGGTGGTGGACGGTTTGGTCGTGAACTCACAACAGTATCAGTACACCGGACCGCTGCAGTTCACGAAGGCGGCATACACCAATCTCCGGCAGTTCGTCGAGCTGCGCCGCAAAAATCCCACGCCGATCCGGCTACAACTGGCAGCCGCGGTCAAGGACGGCGAGTTGTCGATCAACGCCACGGCCACCGGCTTCACGGAAGAAGAGCTTCCATCGCTCAGACTCCGCTTGGCTCTGGCCGAAGAGATCGTCTCGGCGCGTGCGCCAAACGGCATTCGTCAGCACGAAATGCTCGTCCGCGAAATGCCCGGTGGAGCGCGCGGCATCGCGCCGAAGAAGGGCGAGTTGAAGTACAGCTACTCGATGCCCGTCACGGATCTCCAACTGCACCTCGACGAGTACATCAAACGCTTCGAATCGGGGAACAAACTGGAGTTCCCCGCAGAAATGAAGCCGCCCGTACGCGGATCGCTGCAACTCGTCGGTTGGGTTCAGGCGGACAAGGTGGAGGGCCAAGTCCCGGCGAAGCTGATCCTGCAAACGGCGATCGTCCCGGTGACGGGCTTCGTCGCACCGATGGCTTCCCCTGCCACGTCTGCTGCTCCAGCCGCCGCACTGCCCAAGAGCAACACCGCTCCGGCCGAGTCCTCCGCCAAGCCGCCAGCTCCTGCACTGCCCGAGTAGCGCGGGAGGATTTTTCTCGGAGGATGTGCCGCTGGTCCGTCCGCTGGGAACGTGAGGTGTCTCGCCGAAACCGTCTCGGCAGGCGAACGCCAAGGGTGCAGTCGTCAATTGGTGGTCGCATTCCGATCCCCTCTCCCCCCGTCTTCGGGGGAGAGGGTTAGGGTGAGGGGGCTGATCTGTCGAGAGAACGTGGAAGAATCGGCCTGACCGACCGCAAGAACGAGACGCAGATACGCCGGGCCTTCCAACGCAATGCCAATCCCCCCTCACCCTAACCCTCTCCCCCCAAAAGTCGGGCGGGAGAGAGGGGACAAGTAAAGACGACCACCAAATTAGCGACTGCACACAAACGCCACGGCCTCGTTCCAACTGGTTGACCGTGCCCAGTGGCACACTTAGAGTTGTCCGCGTGCTTCGATTCCGACCGCCGTACTCTCGTGATGGCTGCCCCGCTTTGAACTCACCCGCCGATCAATCCCGCCGTGGCGAAGACCTGTTCCTTCCGATGGCCGACCCCAATTCCAAAGACTCCGATTCCGAACGGCCCAAGCCGTTCCAGCCGCCGAGTGGCCCGAAGAAGCCCGAGAAAGGTCAGACCAGCAATCTGTTCTGGTTCCTGCTCGTGGTGCTTGTCTTGGGAGCGATCGTTTTCGGGCTGGCCAGCAAATGGCGAACGAAGAAGCTGTCGTTCAGTGAGTTCAAATCGCAGGTCGCCACGCGCCTGCTGGGGCCAGCCAATGTGTACGAACTCAAAATCGGACTCCGCGCGCTGACGTATCAGGATCAGCCGAAAGACCTCGCCAATTCCAAGGTCGTTCCCAATTTGTTCTCAGTCTCCATCGTCGGGATGCAGGGGCAGAACGAGTCCAAGCTGACGGACCTGCTGGATCTGGCGGGTATCAAATGGAGCTATGAGGAACCGGTCACACGCTGGCCGGAGATCTTGCTCACGACGGTCTTCATCCTCTTCTGTGTCGGCTCGCTGTACATGATGTTTCAGCGGGGGGGCGGTGCCGGTTCGGCGATCGCGTTCGGCCGGAGTCGCGGCAAGTTGTACGTTCAAGAAGAACTTGGC
>JAYVOX010000411.1:0-5632 GCA_043757695.1 Schlesneria sp. | reverse complement strand
CGTTGAGAGACTCCACTCGCCCACTGCCGGGGATGGTCACGAGGCGGTCGCAGGCGGCGGCAACTTCCTCAGCCAAGCCTTGCTCCTCATTGCCCAGCACGAGCGCCACCGGCTTGTAACCGGTGACTTCCAGATCGGGTTGGCCACCACGCGCGTCGGCTCCGATCACGGTGTAGTACTTCCGCAGTTCATGCGCGAACAGATCGAGCCTCCGCACGAGAAATATCTGGACGTGATCGAGGCCCCCTTCTGCAACTCGATATGTCGCCTCGGTCGGCAACGCGGCGGAAGGATGATCGGGCAGGATCACTTTCGTCACGCCGAAGAACGCCGCCGTGCGGAGGATCGCGCCGAGATTGTGTCCGTTCGAGATGCAGTCGAGCAGTAACAATGGCTCACGCAAGCGACCCCATTCGCGCAGCTCGTCGGGGTGAGGCGACTTCAAGACGGGACGATCGACGATCGCGACGATCCCGCCGTGATGGACCGATCCAGAAATCTTCTCCAACTCGCTCTCGGTGACGCAGCGGTAAATCTTCTTCGCTGTGGCCAGAGCCGAACAAATCTCGCCCACACACGGCGCGGTCGCTTCATCGAAGAACAGCCTCCGGATGGATGTCGGCTTGGCTTCAAATCGAGATCGCACAGCCTTCAAGCCGCTGACCGCCAGTTCCTCGTTGCGCATTCCATGTCATTTCTAATCGGCCTGCTCATTGAGCGGCCGGGGGACTCAGGGGAAAGAGCGACCGAACACGGCAAGTGAAACCGGGCAGCACGTCGCCGCCGGTTAATTCATCGGCGGGACCGAGCTGACGAACAACAGCCTCTTGCTCAAAGATTCGCACCGTCATGTTGGGCGGATTGATGACCCACACCAAACGAACGCCCGCATGGAGGTATTCATCGACCTTCGCTTCGACTTCGTAATAGACATCGTTGGGTGAGACCACTTCCACGACCAGATCGGGAACAACGGTGATGAAGCCTTCTGGCGGCATCGCCATGCGATCGGCTCGAATGAACGACGCATCCGGCTTGCGAACCCGATCAAAGTCGTCGCCGTAGCAGCGGTAGCCGACTCCATCGCCAAACGCCCAGCCGCCGTGCTGGCAAGCATATTGATCCAGCTCCGAAGCTAAACGATTTCCAACCCAGCCCGAGAGTGCGCCCATGACTTTCTCCACCAGCTCGCCATCGACGAGTTCGTACCGATCACCATCTGCCATGTGCAGCATTTCGTCGGGAGTTACAGGCGGATCAGACAGTTCCATTGCCAGTAGCGGAGCTGCAAGTACGGTACTCATTGGCTTCCTAATTCTTTTGGAGGCTTGGCGATGAAATCGATTCCATCGCCGAACTCGTCGCGTTGTGCGTCAAATCCGATTGCGCCATTCAACCGGATCGCGTCGGTGATGAAACACCGCCAAGACGACGATTTGATTGACTTCGATTTGAAAAATGATCTGGTAGGGAAAACGGCGGACGAGAGTGAGTCTCGCTTCTTCAAACACGACGGGCAAACGTTTTGGTGCGATGGCGATTCGATCCAATGTCGATTGAATTTCTGAAACGAGTTCCAGGCCAAGTCCCGGCCGCTTCGATTCATACCAATCAACCGCTTCATCAAATTCGGCCTGAGCTTCCGGTCGCAGAACGATCGACCGCGTCATGATCCAAGCCTGGCGATCGCTGCCGCCTTCACTTGTTCCCACGGGACGACGGCGTCGGGGTTTCTCGCGTGATCGTCCATTCGGCGCTGGAGTTCCCGTTGTTGAGGTTCAGACAGAGGAATGGCGGGAGCGGCCTCGCCGATGTTGTCCCACAGTTCCTGAGCCAACTGAATCCGATCCTCCAGACACAGTTCGTCGAGATGCAACTTGGTCAGCAAGGTCATTTGTTTGTCTCCACGAAAGGGTCGCATGGTCAGTTTGTCGATGAAATCGGGAAACGTCACGCCAAGATGTCCGTGACAACCTTGCCATGCACATCGGTCAGGCGGAAGTCGCGGCCCTGGTTGCGGAAGGTCAGCTTTTCGTGGTTGATGCCGAGCAGATGCAGGATCGTCGCGTTGAGGTCATGCACATGGACCGGCTTCTCAGTGATGTTGTAACTGAAGTCGTCGGTCTCGCCGTGGACGATGCCCGGCTTCGTGCCACCGCCCGCCATCCACATCGTGAAGTTGCGCGGATGATGGTCGCGGCCGTAGTTGTCTTTCGTCAGCGTCCCCTGGCTGTAGACCGTCCGCCCGAACTCGCCACCCCACACGATCAGAGTCTCGTCGAGCATCCCGCGCTGCTTGAGATCCTTGATGAGAGCCGCGCACGGCTGATCGCACGCCGTGACGAGTTGCCGGATCGAACCGGGCAATCCGCCGTGGTGATCCCAGCCTCGCAGGAAGACCTGTGTGAACCGGACGCCTCGCTCGGCCAAGCGTCTCGCCTGCAGGCAGTTGTAGGCGAACGAACCGGGCTGATTGACCTCGGGGCCGTACATGTCGAGGACGTGCTTCGGCTCCTTCGAGATGTCGGCCAACTCGGGGACCGAGGTCTGCATCCGGTAGGCCATCTCGTACTGAGCGATCCGCGCGGAGATTTCGGGGTCACCCACTTCCGTCAGTCGCTGCTGGTTGAGTTCTCCCAGTCCATCCAGCATCTGACGCCGCATGTCGCTCGACACGCCCGGTGGGTTCGACAGGTACAACACCGGATCGCCCGACGACCGCATCGACACGCCCGCATGCTTCGTCGGCAGAAAACCCGCAGCCCACATGCGCGAGAACAGCGCCTGCGTCGATCCCCCCTGAGCCAGTCGCGAAATGAGCACGACGAAACTCGGTAGGTCATCGTTCGGGCTGCCGATCCCATACGAGAGCCACGCACCAAGCGACGGCCGGCCGGGGATTTCGCTTCCCGTCGTGATGAACGTGATCGCCGGATCGTGATTGATGGCGTCGGTGTGCATCGACTTGATGATGCACATGTCATCGACCGTCCCCGCCAGATGCGGCAGCAGTTCGCTGACCCACGCGCCGTGCTGACCATGCTGAGCGAACTTGAAGAGCGACGGAGCCACCGGGAACCGAGCCTGCCCCGAAGTCATCGTCGTGATCCGCTGTCCGGCCCGCACGGACTCGGGCAGATCCTTATCGAAGTATTCGCCAAGTTTCGGCTTGTAGTCCCACAGATCAAGCTGCGACGGCCCGTCCGCCATGAACAGCCAGATCACCCGCTTGGCCTTCGGCGCGTGATGGTACGCAGGCATCATGCCCTGCGTCCCCATGCCGCTCGCCCCTGTGTTGGTTCCACCCGTCGCCAGATCATTGGCGAAGATGCTCGGGTTGAGACAGCTTCCCAGCGCCGCCGCCCCCAGCCCGCAAGCCGACCTCCCAAAAAAATGCCGCCGAGTCATCGCCTGCTTGTATTCGAGAAACGGGTCCATGTGAGTCTCCTGTGTGAGTGGTTTTGTTCTTGTCTTATCTTCGCCTTGTCCCCTCGCCCCTCGCCTTGGAGGGGAGAGGGTTAGGGTGAGGGGTTCTTCTGCATCTGCTCTTCACGAGCTTGTCGGTCAATGATCTGTTCTGCCAAGGTGATGGAGGCAAGCTTCGCCACTCGCGCCTTCACGCTGTCTGCCATTGTGCCAACTCCGCTTCCACCAGTTCCTGTTCTTCGATCTCGACATGATCCACTTCGAGTCCGGCGTGCCTCACGTCCGCTACGGCGGAGCGAATGGCGCTCTGCAACGTCGCAGCTTCGCGGTCGAATCCGATGCGAGCTTGGCCCGCAGAACTCGACAGCGTGCCGTCCGAGCAGCCTCCCCCGTAAAGGGCATCGACCTGCTCATTGGTGAAGGAGTCGATTCCCTTCAGATGCAGAGTGAATCTCCAGATCACGATTTGCCTCCTGACTGACGACGGCACGCATCAATGTCGCACAGGATGCGACAGGCATGATTGCCGGTATCGCTCCGCTTTGTTATCCGATTATGTCGGACGTGCCACTGCTTCGGAGTCCTCGGAGAAGCAGTGTTCTTCGCAACGTCATTCCCCACTCGGCACTGCTTCTCCGTGGACTCCGAAGCAGTGGCACGCCTCATTTGGTTTGATACGCCAAGCATGGCCAACCCGCCTGCCAGATAGCTGATAATCGTTGTCTCGATATAGACCTTGGGTTTCATTCAACACCTGGCTGGGTTTGGTTCACATGCGATCCGGTCACAAAACCTCGCGATTCCCCATACGCAACAGTCTGTGCAATGAGGTTCATTGGGACAGGTTTCACGAATCTTCTGTGCAATCTTCATAGCTTTGTCGAGATCATCCAGTAGACCGAACTGATTGTGATCTGACGTCTCAAACACTTCAGGAAATCCGCCGCAGTTCAGGAGTACGCTGATCGAGTCGTAGGAATCGAGGATGTCATAACCGCAAAACTCGAATCCGTTAATTGCCGATGGAGTCTGCGTTGGCTGCTCGGTCAACGCAAGAATGTTGTGTTGCAAGCGGTCGTAACTGATCCGATTTTTCAAGTAGTCAACGTCGTGGAAGAAGTAACAACGATTGTCGCCGTGAATATTGAAGCCCCAATCATCCTCAACAAGACTTTCGATCAGCGAAGGACAGAGCATCGGGTCCGTGGAGACAATTTCATGGACGTGATGGAGGCCAGACCATTTGATGTAACTGGTCCACGATTCACTGCATCGGGGATCGAACTTCCGGTTTGCGGAGAATAGATGCGTCACAAATTCGCCGGGTACGTCGCTCATATCTTTCAACACTGCATGGATTGGTTCGGCATTTCAACCTTGGATACAAACATCTCATTAATCGTGTGTCACTTCGTAATCGTCTCGTCCAAGTTGATGAGCAGGTTGGCGAGCATCGTCCATGCCGCGTGTTCGGCCGGGTCGAGGTTAGTGTTTCTCGGTGAGTCTCCGTAGGCGAGCAGCTTTTCGGCGGCAGGTTTGTCGGCTTGGAACGTGGTGAGCTGCTTCTGCAAGGTGCGTTGCAGGACTTCGAGTTCTTTGGATGTTGGCGTGCGGGCTGTTGTCCAGCGGAAGCCGAAGGTGAGACGCGACTCGGGGGTCGAGCCGCCTTCGGTCAGCATTCGTTCCGCGAGGCGGCGGGCCGCTTCGACGTATTGTTTGTCGTTCATCAGGGCCAGCGCTTGGAGCGGCGTGTTGGTGCGAGGCCGACGGACCGTGCAGTTCTCTCGCGACGGGGCGTCGAACGTGGCCATTGACGGCGGCGGCGACGTGCGCTTCCAGAATGTGTACATGCTGCGGCGGTACAGGTTCTCGCCGGTGTCCCGACGGTAATCGCGGGTGTTGCTGCCGATCATGGCGACCGCTTCCCAGACGCCGGGCGGCATGTAGGGTTTGACGCTCGGTCCGCCGATCTTCTTGACGAGCAGGCCGCTGGAGGCGAGCGCGTAATCGCGGATCATCTCGGCATCCATGCGGAAGCGCGGACCGCGCGAGAAGTACCGATTCTGCGGATCCTTCTCGGCTTTCTCTTTCGTCGTCGCGGCCGATTGCTTGTACGCGTTCGAGGTGACCAACACCTTGAAGAACCGCTTCACATTCCAGTCCTTCGCAAAGTCGAGCGCGAGCCAGTCGAGCAGTTCGGGATGCG
>JAYVOX010000410.1:0-5654 GCA_043757695.1 Schlesneria sp. | reverse complement strand
GGTCGCGCGTCATCGTCCGCGCCCGCTGCTGGTCCTCCTGCTTCCGCTGCAATGCTTCCGGTTCGAGCACCTGAGCCATCGCAGGCCCGCTCAGCAGGAACAGAAGGCCAACCATCGCAATAACTCGTTTCAAGGTCGTGGTCATGTTTGAACTCCGTGTGAGACCTGATTGCCCGACCAACTCAAACCAATTTCAAAACTATCCCGACGCGCCACCCTACGATTACTGAGGCATGCTCATCGGTCGCGTAAAGTTTCATTTCGCTGGTTTTTTCCGTGTGTAAGTTGTCCCATCTTTCTTGTGAACAATCTCGACATTGTGCTTCTCTTCGTATGCACGTTCGGCGGCAGATTCAGCAGGCTTCTTTGGTGTTGGTGGGACGAACTTTTTGTCACTGCTCGAAGTAATTGGAGGTGACCCGCTAGTGATCGGTGGCGAAACTAAACTCGAAGATGCTGGCGGCCGCGGCAACAGCAATCCCAACAATACGAATCCAACTATGAGGCTCCCAGCCACCAACAATGTCACAATTACAAATCGTTTCAACGCTAAAATGAATCTTTCAATAGGCTCAACAAACGTCCTCGCGAACCATCCTCGCGGAGGCGAATCATTTGAATCGGATTTTTGCGTAAGCCACATTGCACCCTCCTCGCCTTATTTTTTCTCACCACCAATCCCCAGCTCGCGCCGCAGGATTTCGTCCAACTGTTTCGCCGTCTTCTTATCTTCGTCGCCCGTCTGGGCGAGGATGCCGTTGAGGTCGGTGACAGCGAACGTGATCGGTTCACCGAGTCCCTTCTGGCCGGTGAGGTCGCCGCGCCAATCGGTCACTTCCAGCGTGACCTTCACCTCGTCCCCCTTCTGCAATTCGTAGGGCGACAGCGGCACGGCGACCTGCCCACGCAGAATCGTCTGCGGCTGATCGGCCGCCGCAATCGTCTTCGACACGACGGCATGCTGCGATGTCCGGCCGTCTTCGCGCGAGATGTGGATGATCGCGACAATCTTCGCCACGCCGAAGTCGTCTCCGGCCGCGTAGTCGAGCTTGGGCAAGGCCGTCGGCAGCACGAACCGCGTGACGGCGGTGGCGACCACGCGCGGCAGCCGATCCGGCTTGAGACGAATCTGTCCCGAGATCGGCGTCTCCAAGGTGAGGCCATCCTCGTCGATCACCTGCACCTCGTACTTGATCGCCTCGCGAATCGAATCGAACGGCGTGCCGGGAGGGAGCGTCCAATTGTCGCCCGCACTCTCCGAGTGCGGAGCCGTTCGCTCACCGGGCCGCGCACTCGGAGAGTGCGGGCGACTTTGCCGAACCAACTCAATCGACTGCTCACCAATCGTGAGCGTCGCCGACTTGAGCGGCTTGTTCGAGCAAACGAGCTTCAACCGCGCGATCGAACCTTCAATGACCGCCAACTGGCGCGAGCCGCCATCGGTCTCGCCCGGCTTCATCGCCGAGGCCGCGTACTTCGGCGGTTCGATCTCCCACGCAAGGTCCACGAGCGGCAGCGGCACGATCACCACTTCGGCCGAGTCCGACACGGCATCCCCAAAATGGAATCGCACTCGGAACGAATCGGCAACGTGCGCGATCTCACCCGCAAATGTGTTGGCTTCCGGCGCAGTCGCGTTCAGATCGACCCGGTTCACGGCGTCGGTGTGGACTCCCGACAACTGCACGAAGCCCGCGCGAGGCACCTCGCCGCCGCACTTCACCGCGACTTCGATCTTCTGACCGTAGGGGATGCGCACCTGAGCGGTCTTGCTCGAATGAAAGACCGGCACGGATTGACCGTTCACCGCGATCGACTGAATCTGAGTCTTCGTCGGATAGTGAGCCGATCCAAGCAAGAAACGGTTCCAGAACGCGGTGGCGTGTCCGGGGAAGGCCAGCGCCGCGCCAAGCACCACGACCAGCGTGACACCCAAAACGGTGGCGCGTTGCGGCAGAGGCCGATACGAAAATCCTTCAAACACGTTGAGCGACGGGCTGAACTCGGCGACGTAATCGACGACCGCCTGCTGCAACCGCGACGAACCCCACGTCTTTGCGTGAGGCCCCTCAAACTGAATCGCCGCGACGAGATCGCTGTCGATCTTGTGCTGCTGCTCGACAATCAACGCGACATCCTGTTCGGACTCCCGCACCTTCACGAGCGGCCACGCGAACCGTTTGACCGCCCAGATTCCGCCCGCGATCCACGCCAGCAACGACACGGCGCGCAGGCCCACCGGAAGTCCGAATGACCAGTCGCACAGAAACACCGCGACGAGCAGCCACAGCACCACGGCGAGCGGTGCGCAGAAGGCGCTCCCCCACCGCACGGCGGCCCGTTTCTGCCGCAGGCTGCCCAGTTGAGATCGAAGTGTGGCAAGTTTGGTTTGCATTGATTCTCAGGTTCGCATTGGTTCTCAGCCCTGGAGGGGCGGCAGAACGTAGCCCACGGCGTCAGCCGTGGGTTGATGTCGTTTCATGACACAAGCCCCGGAGGGGCGACATATTCTCACGGGAGGTTGTTGGGGTTTGGCCAGAGGATTCTTTCGCCCGCAATTTTCACTTTATCTCGAAGAGATGTCGCCCCTCCGGGGCTGCGTCTATTGATGTTCCTCAACCCACGGCTTGCGCCGTGGGCTACCGTATGCCGCCTCTCCGAGGCTGAATACGAAAAACATTTGTCACGCCAAATTCACCAGTTTCCTCACGAACCATTCCACCATCAGCAATCCGATCACTGCCCCGAATGTCAGCCAGGTGCTCCACAACGGGAAAATCTCCACGCTGGTTTCCCTCAGTCGCGGCGGGGCGAAGTCGTCGGGGAAGCGGTCCGCGTCGAGCAGTTCATACGCCTTGCCGCCCGTTTCGGCGGCGATGTTCTTTTGCAGCGAGACGTTTCTCACCGGGTTGCGCCGCTCGACCGAGACGTTGGCCACTTCAAAGTTGATCTCGGCGACTTCGTTCGCGATCGGATCGCTGACTCGCAGGCGGTACTCGCCACCGCTGAAGACTGGCACGCGGGTCTCGAACACGCCGGGCCTCAGTTGCGGGACGCTGAAGATTTGCGAACGACTGCCGTCGGAGTCGCGATCGGGGCGAATCAATTCCGCCGTGAGACGCCGGTCGGGAATGTCCTTCTCATCGAGCGGATGGAACTCCTTGTCGTAGGCTTCGACCGTGACCAGCACCTGATCGTCCGAGCGATACTGCTGGCGATCGGTCCTCACCACGAACCGCTTGTGACTGCCGAGGGCGTGGCTGAGACCGAGGCGATGAATGAGCTGGCCCCAGAACTGGCGGTAGTACTCCTCACCGTAGATGCGTCGCAGCCGCCACATCTCGTTGAAGCCGACGTACACGACTTCGCCTCGACCATACTGCCGCACGGCGATCAGCGGTTGAGGTGTCTTGCCATCCACGCACATGTCGGTCGGATGTTCGGCCAGAACCTGAGTCCCCTTTGCTTCGATCCGCCGGACCGGCTGATACCACGGCAGCTTGCCGAGGTTGTTCCAGCCCTTGAGGTTCTCCTGATCGGTCTGTCCGAGTCGCATGAAGTCGAACTGCGCGGCGACTGGTGTCAACGTGAGACGAAACTCCTTGTCATCGCGCCGCTTCGCATCGGGATCGACGACGACGGGGAGCATGTCGGCCAGAGGCGTATCGGCCAGTTGGCCCGGTCCAAACCGAGGCCCGGCCATCACGACGAGTCCCCCGCCGAACTGGCTGACGAACTCCTTGGTCATCTCACAGAAACGAGTACTCAGTGCTGTGGTCGGCATGTCGCCCAAGAAAATCACGTCGTTCTCGAAGAACTGGCTGCGCGGCAGCGTGAGGTTCGGCAGGAAGAGTTCGTTTGTCTCGCGGACAACCGGATCGGCCGAGCGGATGAACGTGCGAAAGCCGCGCGCGCCGACCAGCTTGTCGCGGTGAAAGACCTCCTTGACGAAGCGCCATTCCCACGTCGGCTCGTACTCGACGTACATCAGCCGCAGGAAGTCGTCGATGATTTTGACTTCGCGTTCGGCCTTGTTGTTCTGCGTGACGACTTCGCCCGCGACGGCATCGACCTCGGCAGTGAAGATGAACCGGCCGGTCGCTTCTGGCGTGTACGGGAACTCGACCGGGGCACTGGAGCCGGTGATTGTGACGGTCTTCTCACCGACGAGCGTTCGCACCGTTTCGTCGTTCGTCTGCTCACCCGGTTGATGAGCGAACAGCTTTACGCGGACCGAGGCATTCTCCAACTCGCGCTGTCGGACGGTGACGGTGATCGAGGACGATTCGGCCTTCTTCATCGTGGGAGGCGCGAGCAGATCGACGCTTAGATCGACCGCCGTCAGCGGCCCGACACCGACTGTGAACACCGGCACTCCCAATTTCTTGGCTGCTGCGAGCGGCGCGGCCCCCGCGTTTTGATCGAAGTCGCTGACAACGAGCACTCCCGCCAAGTTGTCGGTCGCGTGCTTGCGGGCCAAGTCTTCAAAGGCGTCTCCCAGCGCCGTGACGCTTCCGGCCGTCTTCCATTGACCGGCCAGTTCGTTCCCGGAGACAGGCGACTTCTCATCCGAGCTGCCTCGCGCCTCGACCGAGTTCAGCGACTGCACGCCCTCGCCGTCACCGAACACAAACGAACGCAGCCGGAACGTTTTCGTCAGCCGCTCAACGAGGTTCTTGTCCTTCTTCGCGAGCAGTGCCCGCGCATAGTCGGCTCGCGCTGGACGTTCGCCGTCTTTCGGAGCGTGTGTCACCTGATAGCCGCTCAGATCGACGGCCTTCGCGAGACTCGTTCGTTCGTCCTCGGGCAGTTCATCGGGAATCGACATGCTGTCGCTGCCGTCGAGCACCACCCACAGCACCGGCTTCGGCTGACTGACGAAGGTCAATTCGAGCGTCGGGTCGGACAGAATCAGCAGCAACAGGCAAAGGGCCACCGCGCGCAGGGCCGCGAGCGCCAGGCGAGTCGGCTGATGGCCTCGCACCTGCCAGCGCAGATAGAACCAGAACGACAACGCCACCAACCCAATGCAGCCAAACGCAAGGAAGGCCGGCGACGAATGCGCCCACGCCGAACCAAACGACACCCGCGCCGCGTCGATCCGCGACACATCGTCGTAGCCCAGCAAGCGTCCAATCATCGTCGTCCAGTTCATCAGTCCGTCCCGTTAGTGATTTTGAACCATGAAACTACGCGAAAGGCACGAAAGAAAAGCAGGAAGAGTTGGAACCACGAATCTCACGAATAGCACGAATCAGAAGAGGAGGGCGACTTCCTTGATTGATGAATCCCTGCTTCTTGTCTTCCCTGCTTCTGATTCGTGTCATTCGTGAGATTCGTGGTTCAAACTCTTCGCCGCTCTCCGCTCGATCAGAAGTCAACCTGAGTCCGATTTCAGCCTCTCTGACAACGCCGTGCGGTTCGCATTGCGGTGGGGAAGTTGGAACAATGCGGCGGGCCGTGACCAGCCCTCGACCATGCCTTCCCGAAGGGAGCGTGGTTCATTCTGTCCTCGCACCCTTTGAAGGAGACCGTTCGATGAAACCGCAATCCGCCTCATGCCCCGACTGTCACGTTGTCGATCGTCGCGACTTCCTCAAAGCGGCCGCCAGTGCCGCCGCGATGGGAGCCGTGGCGTCCGGCTTCGGCATTCT
>JAYVOX010000409.1:0-5656 GCA_043757695.1 Schlesneria sp. | reverse complement strand
GCCGTGCTGTTTTCGTAGCGAAGACACGGCCATGCAAAGCCATGACCGTGGCACCCAAGTTCAACGACTTCATCAAGTTGGCCACAATCGTCTTTCCGGATAGCCTCTTAGGCGAGCGGCCAGTCTTGGCTTACCTGATGTAGGACGGACGAATCCTGTTCGTCGCTGTGTACTTTGCACGGCCCAAAGTGAGACATTTGAATGTAGCCACGTTTCGCCAGAACGTGGGCTGGTTGAGCGTCCCCCCCGCACACTGGCGAGGTGCAGCTACGTCTCACTTCCGCCCGCGCGAGGTATAAAAGACAGACAGGATTGTCCGTCCTGCGGGTCGAATTACAGTTGCCGCTCGCCTAACAGCCCGTTGAACAACGTAGCTTGGACGCCTCGTCCGAGCGAAACTCAACTGGAAACGGACGGACGAGGCGTCCATCCTACCGTTCTTCAACAAGCTGCTAACAGTCGGATGAAGCGTCTCGGCCTACGTCGCGAATGACCTGGGTAGTAGGCCATCACGACCGACTACTTGCCGAGCTTTTCCTTGAACAGCTTCTGCATGTCGGCCCAGCTCTGTTCGTCGGCGGCTTTGTTGTACTGAAGGCCGGGGAGGTTGAACTTCTTCGAGGCGGCGTCGGCTTCGATCACGGTGAAGCTGTGTCGCGCACCGGGGTACGAATGGAACTCATACTTCGCGCCTCCCTTGTCGAGAGCATCGCGGAACGATTTGACCGCCTCGGCCGGGATGAAGCTGTCGTCGGCTCCGTGGCAGATCAGGATGGACGCCTTCGTTGCTTTGACCTGTTCGGGAGTGGGAGTGACCAACGCGCCGTGAAAGCTGGCGACGCACTTGAGGTCCGTTCCCGCAAAGGCCAACTGCTGGACCGTCGATCCGCCGAAGCAGTAGCCGATCGCCGCGAGGTTGTTCTTGTCACACTCGGGTTGCGATTTGAGTACCTCCAGCGCAGCCCGCCCGCGGTTGC
Organism: Schlesneria sp.; assembly: GCA_043757695.1. Taxonomy (GTDB): domain Bacteria; phylum Planctomycetota; class Planctomycetia; order Planctomycetales; family Planctomycetaceae; genus Schlesneria. Next base: position 4,679 of record JAYVOX010000409.1, on the reverse strand, counting down.
GCCAGTCCTCGACATTCATCCGCACCTGCCCGGCCATCGCCCCCGCGTCTTTCGGGTGATCGACCGTCTTGCCCTCGCCATACATGTCGGCCGCGAACGCGATGTACCCGAGTTTGGCAAGCTGATCGGCTCGCCGCCTGGCATACCCGTCGAGGCCCCACCACTCATGAACGACCAGCACACCGGGGCGAGTTCCCTCCACGGCATCGTCCCACGCGAGATAGCCATGACAATCCAAGTCGCCATGCTTGTAGATGACCTTCTTGGACTGATCCGCTCCGTCCGCCGAAGCCGAAACGAAGAGCAAACCGACCACCAACGCCAATGACCGCAGCATGAAACTTCCTCCTGTGAATGTGATCTCAACCAGTCCGCACAGACTCCGTGAACGAGCGAAATCGTAACGACCACCGCTCCGTCGGCAAATGAACTCGCGACCGCGCAGGTTGGAGCGGCGTCCAGTAAACTTGGCTCGCTTGTTCCGGATTTGAAGAGGAGGACGGAACCACGAATTGCACGAATCAGAAACGAGGAGGAAGCGGACATTTGTGATTCGCAACCACGTCTTCCCGGTTTGTTTTCGATTCGTGGAATTCGTGAGATTCGTGGTTCCGCTTGGTCTTACTTTTCGCTGATTTATTGGCTCTCAACGGAGTGGTCGCTCAATGACTTCACCTTATCTCGATCTGGTCACTTCGTTGCGGCAGTCGTTTCCACAGCCGGTTTCGAACCGGGTGCATGATGCTTATTTCGTGTTCTCGTTTCTGCGGGCGCTCGATCAGTTGGACGCGATGAAGTCGGCGTCGCCGCTCTTGGGGCAGCCGGCGGTTCTCGATTACGAGGCGGCTCGGCAATCGACCGTCGATGATGGACCGAGGCCGCTGGAGCAGGTGACGCAGACGCTGGTCGAGCATCTGTCCGGGATGTTTATCTGGGGACATCCGCGCGCGCAGATCAACGTCATCCCGCCGCCGACGATTGCGAGTGTGATCGGAGGTCTGCTGCCGTCGATCTACAACCCGAACCTGTGCAGTGAGGAGTCGTCCCGGCAGGTGGCGGTGGCTGAGGTGGAAGTCTCGTCGATGACGGCGGCGCTCGTCGGGTATGAGCCTCAAACATCGGCGGGCCTGTTCACGTTCGGCGGCACGGCGACGCTGCTGTATGGCGCGAAGCTGGGTCTGGAAAAGGCGTGCCCCGGCTCGGGCAGGGCGGGGCTGCGCGAGCGGGCGGTGATCCTCTGTTCCGAGCGGGCGCATTACGCCTGCCTGAGTGCGGCCAACTGGCTCGGCATCGGGCAGGAGAACGTGATCCAAGTCCCCTGCGACGATCACAACGAGATTCGTCCCTGCCTGTTGGAGTCGATGGCGCGCGACATCCTCAAGGACGGCTGCAAGATCGCGGCCATCGTGGCTACGATGGGGACGACCGATCACTTCGGCCTGGACGATCTCGCCGCAATCCACGACGTGCGCGAGCGACTGGTCGAGGAGTTCCACCTCGACTACCGACCGCACATCCACGCCGACGCGGTCATCGGTTGGGCGTGGTCCGTCTTCAACGACTACGATTTCGGACACAACCCGCTCGGTTTCCGGCATCGCACGGTGAGGGCCTTGGCCGGTGCGAAGCGTCGGATCGAGAAACTGCCGCTCGCCGACTCGATCGGGATCGACTTCCACAAGACGGGCTTCTGTCCGTACATCTCGACGCTGTTCCTCGTGAAGGACGCTCGCGATCTGGAGCTGATCTCACGCAAGCAGTCGGACACGCCGTACCTCTTCCACGACGGACACTATCATCCCGGCCGCTACACGCTGGAGACCTCGCGCAGCGGTTTCGGAGCGATGGCCGCGCTGGCCAACCTGCGTCTGTTCGGCAAGGACGGGTTGAGGTCGCTGCTCGGCCACGTCGTGTCGATGGCCGAGGTGCTGCGCGAACAACTGGAAGGCCACGCGGCCACGACCGTCTGCAATCGAGGCAACTTCGGACCGGTAACACTATTCCGAGTCTATCCCGACGGCGTGGACACTTTCGGCGTCCTCGAACGCGAGCAAAAAGACGCCTCGTACCGCGACCAGCTACGCGCCCACAACGACTACAACCGCCGCATCTTTCATCTCGTTCAGGACGACGCACTGACAGGGGAGGGGGTCGTGATCTCGCTGACCGACTGCTACCGCGAGTCCGACACCGGCGAACCAATGGTGGCCCTCAAGAGTTACATCCTCAGCCCCTTCGTCGAAGAACAGTACGTCGATGCCGTCCTGCAATCGCTCTGGAAGGCGCGGGCCATGATCGCGGCGGAACAGAACGCTCCATCAACTCCGAAGGCCAAGTGAGATGAAGATCACCCGCATTCAAGCCTATCGCGTCGAGCTTCCCCTTTGTGAGGGAAGCGACAAGTGGTCGGGCGGCAAGTCGGTCAATGTGTTTGACGGCACTGTCGTCGCCGTTTAGACCAACACGGGTCTGACGGGATTTGGCGAGGTCTGTCCGCTCGGACCGTTCTATCTCCCCGCGTATGCCAAGGGCGTTCGCGCGGAGATTCGCGAGCTGGGACCGCATCTGATCGGAGAAGACCCGACGCAGGTGATGCGACTCAACCGGCGCATGGACGCGGCGTTGCAGGGGCATGCCTACGTGAAGTCGGGGATCGACATGGCCTGCTGGGATTTACTCGGCCAGGCGACGGGGATGCCGGTGTGCGAACTGCTCGGCGGACGGTTCGGCGAGGAGGTCTCGCTCTACCGCGCCATTTCGCAGGAGTCTCCCGACGCGATGGCCGCCAAGGTCGCGGGGTATCGCGCGAAGAGCTATCACCGATTCCAACTGACGGTCGGCGGCGGAACCCTCGATGTTGCCGCGTCCGCCAAGCTGGCTCAGCAGTACGTGAAGCAGAAGAAGTTCAAAGAGGGAGCCGAACTGTTCGAGAAGATCGCACCGCTCGATAAGGGGCTGGCGGCGTGGCATTGGAAGGAATCGGCTCAGGCATGGATCAAGGCCAAGGACAAGCTGCGTGCCCGCGATGCCGCCAAGTCCGCCGTCGCCGCCGGTCCCGAAAAACGAGGCGACCTGCTGCTCCACTTCTGGCATCGAGCACTCGGCCAAGTCTTCCTTGAAACGGGTGAACCGACGCTCGCAATCGAACACCTCGAAGCCGCGATCAACAGCACCACCATCGACGGCTTCATTAAGGAGTGCAACGGAGAACTGGCCACGGCGAAGGAAGCGGTAGCCAAGCTGGAGAAGAAGTAGGAGAGCATGGACGATTCGATCAATCTGAAGCGGGTTGAACGCGCCGCTTTTCCAGTCGTTCAATTTGGACGACGGTTCCCTCATGGACGACGACAGTCACTTGTCCAAACCGAAGTCCTTGGAGTGCCTCTTGAATTAAGCTGAGGGCTTTTGACTCCACTCGACTTTCTATTGATCCCGATTGCGTGGGAACCTCAGCAACAGTCAGTTCGGTCATGATGGCGGTACTCGTCGAGGAAAGGGGAGCATTTGGATTGGTGTTTAAATCACGTAGTCGGGGAGAAAGACTCGCAGATGTTTTGGCATGACGTAGACATGGTTCCCAGGTGCAAGCTTGAGTTCCGCGCAACGTTGGTGGTTCGTATCGACGTGAATCAGGAAGTCGAACTCTTCGGCCAGCAGTTGCACGCGGGTCATCGAGCCGGTCGGGTTGATGTGCAGAATCTTAGCTCTCAACGACGAGGCTCCCGAAGGTGAGTCGTCGAGTTCGAGTTCGTGCGGACGGACATAGACTGCGGCGGCGCGGGACTCGGTGGCCGCGTAGTCGGGATATTCGAGGACCATGTTGCCGATGACCGCCCGCCCATTTTGAACGCGCCCGTGGAAGACGTTGACCTGACCGAGAAAGTCCATCACGAACGGCGTGGCGGGATGATTGAAGACATCTTGCGGTGAACCGGCTTGCTCGATCTTGCCGCCACGCATGACGACGACTTGGTCGGCGACCTCGAACGCCTCCTCTTGGTCGTGCGTGACGAAGACGCTTGTCAGATGAATCTCATCATGCAGGCGGCGCAGCCATTGGCGAAGCTCCTGCCGAACTTTGGCATCGAGCGCACCGAATGGCTCATCGAGCAACAGAACTTTCGGTTGCACTGCCAACGCTCGCGCGAGAGCGACTCGCTGACGCTGGCCACCGGAAAGCTGTGACGGGTAGCGGCGTTCGAGGTTTTCTAAACGAACGAGTCGCAGCAACTCCATCACGCGGTCTCGGATTTGGTCTTTCGGCAGCTTGCGAATCTGCATTCCAAAGGCCACGTTGTCGAAGACGGACATGTGGCGAAAGAGTGCGTAATGTTGAAAGACGAACCCGACGTTGCGGTCTTTCGGAGAGAGGTTGGTCACGTCCTCATCGTGATGCAGCACGGAGCCAGCATCGGGAGATTCCAGCCCCGCAATGATTCGCAGCAACGTCGTTTTGCCCGATCCCGATGGTCCGAGCAGCGCAGTGAGTTGCCCATTGGGAACGTTGAGGCTCACTTGATCGAGGGCCGCAAACTGGCCGAAACGTTTGCTGATGTTGTTGACGGTAATGCTCATAAAAATTCCTGTCGTGTTGATCCGAACGTCTCGGGCAAGTCTGTTACTCGATGGCCTTCGTGGCCTCTTCCAATTGATGTTCTGTCTGTCGCTCGAGCCACGTC
>JAYVOX010000408.1:0-5661 GCA_043757695.1 Schlesneria sp. | reverse complement strand
GCCCGTACCTGCTTGTCGAGGTCCGGAGTCATGTCCACCTTGTCCACACCGATCCCGCCGTGAATTCCCAACACCACGTTCGAGACCACATCGTCTGCCGCCGACAGCAAGTTCGTCATCGTGAAGAACACCATCCCCAAAACAAGTAGAGTTCGAGTCATGTCCGGTTTCCAAAAGTAAGACGTTTGCATTGTTTAGGACTGGCGCATCAACAAGTGGCCGAGGTAGCCGAACTCGTGAGAATTAGGGCTGAAGTCTCACGACTTCAGCTATGCCAGTGATTGTGAGAGCCGTCAAAACGGGATGTCGCGGTCGGAGTCGAAGTTGCCCAGCGAGTCGTCCGATCGAGATTCTTGTTCGGAGCGGAGGCGATCACATTCCGCACAGTGCGTACCGGTGTCGAAGCTCTGTGTCATGTCCGAACGAGCCAATTCTGGGTGAACTTCTTCATGGCGAAGAATCTCATTCACGAGCAATTCGTAGGCGGCACGCGGCGTGAAGTGCTCACACATGTGCAGCGAAATGTTGTGCAGAGCCAGTTGCATCAAGATCGCCGTCAAGGCCTGAGCCACTTGGTCCTCATCGAGTGATTCCGACGGCGGAACCTTCAGCGGGGGATCGAACAGCGTACAGATCGGCACATTCTGGGATTGATCTTTCAAGATGTCCCAACCATCCCACGTGGTGAATAACTCGGCGGCGGAACCATCTCGCCACGGTCTGTCTGACGCCGATGTTTCGAGATTCAGTTCGAGGTCTTTAGGGAAGAGACCATAAGGATCATCCTCCAACTCGTCTTCCGCCTCTTCGAACGCGATAGACGTTTCATTCAGGCCCACATCATTGAACGGTTCGTCATCGAGTTCATCGTCTGAATCCTCAGCTTCGTACTCGTGGTCGTCGCCTTGAGGCAACAAGTCAGAGCCATCCGTATCCACGTCGTCGTCCAAACTGGCCTCATCCAGTTCAACGGGCGAGGACGCGAAGAAGCCCGAAACGCAGGAAGCGTTGTCATCGGGATCAATCTCAATCACGGGATCGACCAACTCGATGACGACGCGACCATTCTGGCTGTACCACTCCAAATACAACGATCGTTTCCATTCGGTCGGCGGCTGTTCACCCAGATGGCTGCGTCGCAAAAACTCGTCGATCGAGCAGTTGGAACTGCGGACCTGTCGTGCGGCGGTCATCTCACCCGTGACGCCGATCTGCATCCAAGCGATGCGACGTTCGCTGACTTCCTCTTCGGTCAACGCCCCCGTTCCCGTCATCGGATTCGGGCGAGCCTCAAAGCGCAGATGATGCCCGGCGAGATCAGGCAAGCAGTTCCCCGTCAATTGCAGCAGGATGGGGCGGTCGCAATCGCGCAGCCAGAGGTAACCATGTACCGAGTTCTTCTGCGTGTTGAAGAGTTCTCCCGCCAACACGTATTCGGCCAGTCGCAGTGCCATGACACGGCATTCCTGAATGCGGAACGAATTCGAGGTCTGTCAGCCTCCGGACCCTTCAGCACGGAGTCCGGGAGGCATTGCCGCCGTCACTTTTTGGCGGACTCCAGTGGGAACTCCCCGGTACCGCCTTTCTCTCCGATGACAACCATCGACTGAGACTGTTCTGGGTCACTGTAGTTGGCAGGCAGAGACTCCTGGCCACCAGCCTCAGCGGCCGAGGTCGAGGCAGGAATCGGAGACCCGTCGGGTCGTGTCAGCCTGGAGAACGTGACCTTGTAAGTACCGGGGGGAACTCCATCGCGCTCACCACGATACTTCAATGTGAACTTACCGTCGGTACCAGTGACTCCAAACCCTCCTGCTCCCGCGCCTTTGGTGATGCTCGCGTCCGGAGTGAATTGAATCGTGGCACCCGCCAGCGGCTTTCCATCTAAAGTTACAGTGCCGCTGTAGGGGACGAATTTTTTGGGAAGCTTGTCATCGACGCCGCCGGAACATCCCACGAGCGTCAGGACCCCTGCCGTTAAAAAACAAGTCCGAGCAAACTTCATTATCTGTCGCACTGAAAACTCCTCATGCTGAAAACCGGGGAAGCAACATCCACATTACAAGCGGCGACTCACCGCTGTGCGTTAAGGCGAGTACACATTGACCGAACAAAATCAGTTGCTGGAAACGAAATCTTCCGTGCGTTGAGCAGCAGACGTGAAATCTAGCAGCGTCGTCGCAATAACAAAACAAACAGGCCGCCAAAGCTCAGCTTGGCGACCTGCTTGAATATGCGAGACACGACACCAATTCAAATCAAACTTTCGAGGACAACTACGCGACTCATGCTGACGAACAAACTGCTCATAGAGACCTATATTTCGCACGGCCCAAAGTGAGAACTTTGAATGTAGCCACGTTTCGCCAGAACGTGACTGTTTGCGCGTCACGCCCGCACTCTGCGCGAGGTGCAGCTACATCTCACTTCAGCCCGCGTGCGGCTAATCCGCGCAACGTCTCGTGATGCCTTTCAGAATTCGCCTGTTGTCGTTCCTTCAGCCATTGTCGCCAAGCGAGTTTGAGTCGTTCGGTCCAAGTTCTCATTCACGAACCGAGTCGAGCCGTCCGCAAGCAAGACGTGGCAGCCACCGGTATGTGTACTCCCCGGTGCTCCCCAGTCGGCCAGCCGATTAGGAATGCTGGTAATCGGAGGTGCCCAAGAGCAGCAGGGCCAGTAATTGATGCCGTTTCCATATCCGAAGTCAGTCCCAGTCCCAACCCACTTGGCATAACCCCAAGTCCCTTGGATTCCATTGCGGATATCCAGCGTCGCTTCCGCAACAGCCACCGTGTTGGAAGTGCCGTCTTGAATATCACCAATCCGAGCGGAATTGTTAATTCCGAATGGACGACGATGTGCTGTCGCGCTAGCTCCAATTAAAGGCGTGTTGTCGTAAAGCGTGCAGACATCCGAGTAGCGATTCGAGTTGAAGTCGTAGCTGGTTTTTGCACCGAACTTACCGTTGGTCGGACTGGTTGAGCTGATGGCGTAATGGACCGCATCAGTACCTCGGTAAAACTTGTCACCTGCATCGGATGGGCAGAGCAGTGCCGTCAGTGAACGCGAAAAAACGGCTTCGTTGATCGGAACGGGGCTACCGACAGCCATCCCCGTCACACCTGCTCTCAAAACATTTGTCGCGGCAACATTGAAGTCGATCTGGCCGTACAACGGCGCTTGATCGAAGTAAGGGAGCAGGAGTGACCAGCCTCGATGCCCGAGCAGTGTCGTCGGCTTGAATGGCGAGGCCCCATTCGCACAAACACCGGGGTTCATGACTGAATACGGAAACAGACCGTGAGTATCGTGGTAGTTGTGCAGTGCCAAGCCGATTTGCTTGAGGTTGTTCTTGCACTGAGTTCTGCGGGCCGACTCGCGGGCCTGCTGAACGGCCGGGAGCAGTAAGGCGATCAAGACCGCGATAATCGCGATCACCACCAACAACTCGATCAGCGTGAATCCGTACCGAAAGTCTGTCTTGTTTCGCAAACGATTGACCATGGGAACCTTCTTAAAAAAACAAACAACACGGGGAACAAGATAAGGTGAGCGAACAACTCACAACTTCAATGGGGTGCGGAGTGTGCTTGGCGAATGCGGATTCGTCAATCACCGATTTTGAATTATTCAGAAACCGGATCGGCTCAACCAATCCCGCCAAGGACTCGCGCGGGGATACAGCCTGTTGAAAAAGGGAGGGCGAGGCTCCCGATCAGCCTTTTTCAACGGGCTGATAACGGGCGTAGCGGAAGTCGTGAGACTTCAGTCCGAACCACTGCCACTTGTCCGAACTCTCACGAGTTCGGCTACCACTGTCACTTGTCCGCTACAGACCGAACTGGCCCTCTGAAAATTCTGTCGGCCTGTCGAACGCCTCAACGTTTGACGCGAGACTCGCATCAGCAGTAGCCTCGCGACTGGTTTGTTTCCCGTTATACTTCGCGCGGCTTGATTTGAGGCCCAGGCGAGCCGCACGCCGTAAGGGTTCTTAATCGCCGCAGGAAACCCGTGGCCTTACGGCACACGGCTCGCCTGAAACATCTCACTTTTGGCCGCGTGAAGTATATTTCTAAGGCTGAGACGATGCATTCAACTCTGATCGCTCCACCAGTACCTTCATTTGGCTCGCGCCGCGACTTTCTTCAGCGCGCGGGCAGCGGGTTTGGTTCGTTGGCATTGGCCGGACTGCTGGCTCAGGAGGGGCGGCTGGTTCAGGGAGCGACGGCGGGGAGTTCTAATCCGCTCGCGCCTCATGCGGGGCATTTTCCGGGGAAGGCCAAGTCGGTGATCTGGCTGTTTATGAACGGCGGGCCATCGCAGGTGGATACGTGGGACTACAAGCCCGAACTGGAAAAGCGGGATGGCAAGGAGTTGGCGGGGTTTGACCAGACGACCGGGTTCTTTGCGGGACAGGGCGGGCCGCTGATGAAGTCTCCGTTCAAGTTCGCGCAGCACGGCGAATGCGGTGCGTGGGTGAGCGAGATCTTTCCGAAGATGGCCACGCATGTGGACCAGATGGCGTTCGTCTACTCGTGCTGGACCGACTCGAACAATCACTCGCCCGCGCTGTTCCGGATCAACACGGGGAGCGCGCGGCAGGGTTCCCCGTGCGTCGGGGCGTGGGTGACGTATGGCCTTGGCAGTGAGAGCCAAAACCTGCCGTCCTTTGTCGTGATGTACGACACGCTGGGACGCGGCATCCCCAAGGGACACGCTCAAAATTGGGGAGCCGGATACTTGCCGAGCATCTTCCAAGGAACAGCTCTCAAACCGCAGGGCGATCCAATCGAGAACCTGAATCGCGTGGCCGAGCTATCACCGACGCAGCAGCGAGCGCAACTCGACCTGCTTGGAAAACTGAACCGCTTTCACTTGAACCAGCATCCGGCCGAGACGGAACTCGCCGCGCGGATCGAATCGTTTGAGCTGGCCTATCGGATGCAGATGGCCGCGCCGGAAGCACTCGATCTGGCGAAGGAGAGCGACGCCACGCAGAAGTTGTACGGACTCGACAACCCGAAGTGTGCCCACTTTGCGAAGCAGTGTCTGACCGCGCGACGCATGGTCGAACGAGGCGTTCGTTTCGTCCAAATCTACTCGGGCGGGATGGACAACGAACGGAGTTGGGACGGTCACGCGAACATCGCTGGCAACCACACCGGCTTCGCGGGTGAGACCGATCAGCCGATCGCCGCGTTGCTCACCGATCTTGCTGAGCGCGGGATGCTCGACGAAACGCTCATCATCTGGGGTGGTGAGTTCGGTCGGTTGCCACTCGTGCAAAAGGGTGGCACGGGCCGTGATCACAATCCTCATGCCTTCACGACGTGGATGGCGGGCGGAGGCATCAAGGGGGGCGCGCTGTTCGGCGAGACCGACGAGATTGGCCACAAGGCGCTCATCGACCGTGTCAGTGTGAACGACCTGCACGCGACGATCCTGCACCAACTCGGGTTGGAACACGAGAAGCTGACCTATCGCTACAACGGCCGCGACTTCCGCCTGACAGACGTGAGTGGTCGGGTCGTGAGTGGTCGGGTCGTGACGGAGATTTTGAAGTAGTGCTGTGTCACGACTAAGAATTCGGGTTGACGTTGTAGCTACGTTCGCCAGAACGTGGTCGGTCAAACGTGGTTGCCCCACGCTCTGGCGAGCGTA
>JAYVOX010000407.1:0-1560 GCA_043757695.1 Schlesneria sp. | reverse complement strand
CGGCGGTGCGAGGGGCGTTGTCGTGAGCTTCGGTGCGACCGGCCAAAAGAGGGGCGATGGCCTGCAACTTCTGGAGCGTCGCCGGGGACACCAGTTCGCACTCGACGCCCCACTTGAAGACGTGACGAATCCGACCAACGGCCCGATTGACCGAATTCCTCACCCAGCCCTTTTCGACCAGAGTGATCCGAACGGCCTTCATTGCGAGCGGTCCGAAGTCGTCAACGGCGGTGTGACCGTACAATTCGACGAGCGGCGTGACGGCCATCTTGAGGCAATGAATCTCGCTCGTCGGCTTCCCACATTTGACGTAGTGGACTGCCGCGTGACGCATGAACGCCAGCGCGAGTTCGTTGACCGTCAGACCGGCTTCGGCAGTTTCCGATGTGGTAGTACTACCACTTTTTTTCGCCTTCATCGGGTCAACCAGAACCCCGCCAGCGTACTGAGCGATCAGTTCGCCGTAGCGTCGGCGGGAGTCTTCGGAGCCAAACTCACCGATGTAAAAGTCCCGTCCGTCGATGCGGACGCGAGCCTGCCCGGTGGACTTGTGGAGCAGGTAGGACGGGATTTTCCCGGCCAAAGAACGAGCGAAACCTGTCATGGTCTGCGGCTTTCCGTGAAAATGTGGTAGTAACTACCACTCGTTTTCAAGGTTTTCTACCGCACTGCCGACCATCGACAGGTAACGTAACTCGTTTCGGATGTTCTACTTCTGACTGATTGGAGGATAGCGGGATCGAACCGCTGACCTCTTGCATGCCATGCAAGCGCTCTCCCAGCTGAGCTAATCCCCCCGTGTGTTCATTGGTCCTAGTCAGAGACCGAATTCATCTCGCCATTACGCCTCTATTTCGGCTGCTGAGGGAGATGACTCTAGCAATTCTTCCGAAGAAGTCCGCCCGAGCGAACGGAACCATAACAGTCGTCTTTCGGACCGTCAAGCAATTGCCGCATGGCGTTCATGAGGCAATTGCTTAATCGAGTCGTGGCGTTCAATGTGATCGAGAAGTTCATCTTGACTGGATAGGTGAGAGCACGAAAGATATAGCCCTCCAACGAGCCTTTGACTGAAGTTTGGGCCGTTCTTGTCGTATCGTTTGAGGGTGAGCGTCGTGGTGAAGACGCAAGCTCGTCGAAGTCTCGGAGCGGGGTCTCTCGTTGTCATCGTGAGTTGGCTGTGCTGTCCGCTGCAGATTGAGCAGTCTCTTAATGCCGCACCTCCACCGCGAGGGCGTACGAGAGCGGAGGCCGCCGAAGGCAAACCGGCTGCGCAGACACGCCAATCCGTGGCGTCTGCCGAACCTGTTCCTGTCGCAATCAAAACGATTCAAGTGATCTCACAGAAATCGAAAGTGGATGCGAACGTCTTTGAGGCCCCAGATTTGAACGTAGAAGCATCATGGTCCGAGATCGTTCGTTCTGTGTTGCTCACGGCGATCCCCAATAGATATGAGGATCGAATGGCACTGCCGGTTGCTGTGTCGGGGTTTACGTCGGGGCGGACGCGGCGGCGAGCGAGGATGCCAGCATGATCGGTGGGGTTAATGTGTTGGACTT
>JAYVOX010000406.1:0-5675 GCA_043757695.1 Schlesneria sp. | reverse complement strand
GACAAAGTTCGCAAAGGTCTGGAGTTGTCGCCCGTCTGCGAAGTGATCCTCGACGAGAGCATCATCGGTTGGAAAGAGTACGAGATGGAGGTGATGCGTGACACGGCGGACAACGTCGTCATCATCTGTGCCATCGAGAACTTCGACCCGATGGGCGTGCATACGGGGGACTCCATCACAGTCGCTCCTGCTCAGACGCTGTCTGACAAAGAGTACCAGCGGATGCGCGACGCCACGATCGCCGTCATGCGTGAGATCGGCGTCGAAACGGGCGGCTCGAACGTGCAGTTCGCAATCAACCCCCGCGACGGCCGCATGGTGGTGATTGAGATGAACCCGCGCGTCAGCCGGTCGAGTGCCCTCGCCTCGAAGGCGACTGGTTTTCCGATTGCCAAGATCGCCGCGAAACTCGCCGTCGGCTATCGGCTCGATGAGATTCCGAACGACATCACGCGCGAGACGCTCGCTTGTTTTGAGCCGACGATCGACTACGTCGTGACGAAGATTCCGCGTTGGACGTTTGAGAAGTTCCCCGAAGCGAACCCCGATCTGACCGTGCAGATGAAGTCGGTCGGCGAAACGATGGCGATCGGTCGCACGTTCAAAGAGTCACTGCAAAAGGCGCTGCGCGGGCTGGAGATCGGCCACTTCGGCCTCGGCGGCGGCAAGAAGGATTTGTGGGGCACGGCCAAGCAGCCGGACATGGATGAGATCATCAGCAAGCTGGCCAAACCGAACGAAAACCGCATCTTCTACATCCGGTTCGCGTTCAAGGCGGGGATGTCGATCGAGCAGATTTACGAGCTGACCAACATCGACCCGTGGTTCCTCGATCAGTTGCAGCAACTCCTCGCCATCGAAGACGAAATCCGTCAGGTCCATCGGTTGGAAGCGGCTTCGCCTGCACTCGTCTGGAAAGCCAAGCGGAACGGGTACTCCGACCAACAATTGGCGGGGTGGTGGGACTCCTCCGAGATGGACGTGCGTGCGTACCGCAAGCGGCTCGGCATCGTCGCGACCTTCAAACAGGTCGATACGTGCGCGGCCGAGTTCGAGGCATACACCCCCTATTTCTATTCGACGTATGAATCGGAAGATGAGACGCCCGCGAAGGGCGCGAAGAAGCGAATCATCATTCTGGGAGGCGGCCCCAATCGCATTGGGCAGGGGATCGAATTCGACTATTGCTGCTGTCAGGCTTCATTCGCTCTGCGCGAACTGGGGATCGAGAGCATCATGGTGAACTCCAATCCCGAGACTGTCTCCACCGACTACGACACGTCTGACATCCTCTTCTTCGAGCCACTCACGACCGAAGATGTCCTCAATGTTTGTGACCGAATGCAGCCCGACGGTGTGATCGTGCAGTTCGGTGGCCAGACTCCGCTGAACCTCGCGCGGGGACTCGAAGCGGCGGGCGTGAAGATCATCGGGACCAGCCCCGACATGATCGACGCGGCCGAAGATCGCGAGCGTTTCAAGGTGATCCTCGACAAAATCGGGTTGAGGCAACCGCCGAACGGAACCGCCTCCGACGCACAGGGGGCACGCCTCATCGCCAATGAGATCGGGTATCCGGTTCTCATCCGGCCGAGCTTTGTACTCGGTGGTCGCGCGATGGAGATTTGCTACGACGAAGCGACCGTCACGCGGTACATGAATGAGGCGATCAACGTCTCGCCCGATCGACCGGTTCTGATCGACAAGTTCCTCGAAGACGCGATCGAAGTGGACGTGGACGCGATCGCTGACGGCACGCTGACGCTGGTCGGTGGCGTCATGGAACACATCGAAGAAGCGGGCGTTCACTCGGGAGATTCGGCGTCGGTATTGCCCCCGTACTCGTTGCCGCAGCACGTGGTCGAAGAGATTAAGCAGGCGACGTATGCCCTATCGCGCGAGTTGCAAGTGCGTGGCCTGATGAACATTCAATTCGCCGTGAAGCACGATGAAGGTCAGTATGTCGTCTACGTTCTCGAAGTGAATCCGCGTGCCAGTCGGACATCGCCCTTCGTGTCGAAAGCGACGAACGTCTCACTCGCCAAGATCGCGGCGAAGATCATGGCGGGAGTCTCACTGACCGAGCAGGGTGTCACCACGGAAGTGGTTCCGTCGTACACATCGATCAAAGAGAGTGTCTTCCCGTTCAATCGGTTCCTCGGCGTGGACATCATCCTCGGTCCCGAAATGAAATCGACCGGCGAAGTGATGGGCATCTCGGACGACTTCCCGATCGCGTTCGCCAAAAGTCAGATCGCCGCCGGGAACAAGCTCCCCACGTCGGGCATGGTCTTCATGAGTCTGGCCGGTCGCCACAAAGAGGCGATCATTCCATCAGCCCGTCGCCTGTTGGAACTCGGCTATCGCATCATCTGCACCAGTGGAACAGCCCGCGTCTTCCGCGAACACGGCTTGGAAGTCGAGACCGTGCGGAAGTTGCAAGAGGGACGACCGAACCTGCTCGACTACATGGCCAACAAGCAGATTGCTCTCGTCTTCAACACACCCAGTGGCAAAGGGGCACGGACGGACGAGGGTCGCATTCGAGCCGCCGCCGTGATGAACGGCATCCCCTGCGTGACGACTCTCCCCGGTTGCGTCGCCGTCGTGAAGGCCCTCGAAGCCCTGCGTGAACGCCCGGCCCCCGAAGTCAAAGCGATCCAAGATTGGGTCGCCCAACGACCGAATTAGTGGTTCGCCAACCTTGAAATGATCGGTACTTGTAGGATGGGCACTCTTGCCCGACCTCTTTGATTCAAGAGGTCGGGCAAGAGTGCCCATCCTACATTCAAATCAGTGGGGATTGACTACGAGTCACCATGAGAGGTTGCCGCCATGCACCGATTCGCAATTGCTCTGTTGGTTGTTGCGGTCGCTCATGGCCGTGCTGTGGCGGCTGACCGGCCGAACATTCTGTTCTGCTTTGCCGACGACTGGGGCCGCTATGCCGGTGCCTATGCGAAGGTCGATGGCAAGCCGTCTCCCAATGATGTCGTGAAGACTCCGCACATCGACCGCGTCGCGCGCGAGGGAGTGCTGTTCCGGAATGCCTTCGTCAACGCCCCGTCGTGTACGCCCTGTCGCAGTGCGTTGCTCTCGGGGCGGTACTTCTTCAACACCGGACGCGGAGCGATCCTGAGTGGAGCGGTCTGGGACTCGACCATCCCCAGTTGGCCGCTGCTGCTCAAGGACTCGGGCTATCACATCGGTGAGACGTACAAAGTTTGGAGTCCCGGTACTCCCAACGATGCCCCGTTCGGCGCGGGACAGTTCGCGTATGAGCAGGCGGGCGGGCAGTACAACAACTTCTCCGAGAACGTCACCAAGATGGTCCGCGAAGGAACGTCGCTCGACGACGCCAAGCAAAAACTGTTCGCGGAAGTGACCGGCAACTTCAATGCGTTCCTCGCGGCGCGACCGAAGGATCAGCCCTTCTGTTACTGGTTCGGTCCAACGCTCGTGCATCGACAGTGGGAGCAGGGGTCGGGCCAAGCGTTGTGGGGCATTGATCCGGAGTCGCTCCAAGAGAAGCTGCCGAAGTTTCTGCCCGACGTTCCCGAAGTGCGCGAGGACTTCGCCGATTACCTCGGTGAGATTCAGGGCTTCGATGCGGGAGTCGGCTTGCTGCTGAAGCGGCTCGAAGAAACGGGCGAACTCGACAAGACCATCGTCGTCATCAGCGGCGATCACGGCGCGCCGGGCTTTCCCGGTGGCAAGTGCAACCTGTACGACTTCGGATTGGGAGTGACGCTCGCCGTTCGTTGGCCGGGACAACCTCAGGGCCGAGTCGTCGATGATCTCGTCAACCTGATGGACCTCGCTCCGACATTTCTTGAGGCGGGTGGCGCGAAGGCTCCTCCCGGAATGAATGGTCGCAGCTTGGTCGGCATCTTGAAGAGCGCGAAGTCAGGTCAGGTCGATCCATCGCGCACGTGGAACATCAGCGGTCGAGAACGTCACGTCGGCACAGCGCGCGAAGAGAACCTCCCCTATCCGCAGCGCTGCCTTCGCACGAAGGACCATCTCTACATCAGGAACTTCGCGCCGGAACGTTGGCCGCTCGGCAGTCCGCTGGGTGTGACTGAGTCTTCAGCTCCGGATGCCGCCTCGCTCGCGAACAACACTTTCGCGGCGTTCGCAGATATGGACGCGAGTCCGACCAAAGCATGGCTCGTCGCGCATCGACATGACCCGCAATGGAAGTGGCATTACGACTACGCCTTCGCCAAGCGACCGGCGGAAGAACTGTACGACCTGCGCAGCGACCCCGATCAAGTCACGAACGTCGCCGCCGATTCGTCCTACGCCGCGATCAAGGCAGAGCTTTCCAAACGTCTGATCCAGACGCTGACCGAAGTCGGCGACCCGCGCGTCACCGGCGACGGCCAAACGTTTGAACGCCCCCCGTTCACCGATGCCGTTCCGCAGGGAAACAAAAAGGCGAAGAAGGCTCATTGACGCGGTCATCGGTCCCGCAACCCAAGTGCCGTAGGGTGTGTGGAGTCTGCGGAACACACCTTCTTCGGCAACAAGCTGGTGCGTTCCGCAGACTTCACGCTCCCTACCGGGTTGAGACCATCGCGACCTCACGCAAAGAAGAAGACCTTCTCCGCCGTCTTGCGGAGCAGCCACTGGCGGTCGTCCGGCGTGAGCCAGTCGATCCGATCACGAATGAGGCTGATCGAATCTTTGTAGTTGTTGGCTCCCTGAATCTGATACGGGCAGTCACTGGCCCACATCAGGCGTTGAGGACCGAAGGCCTCGAACAGCCGCTTGATCATCGGGATCAGTTCGAGGTGCGGCGGTTTCTTCTCGCCGAGAGCGTAGTAAGCCGAGACCTTCACGCTCGCGTGCTTGTGCCGCGCGAGTCGGCAGAGATTCTTGAGGTCGTCATCGCGAAACTGCCCGTCCGCTCCGATCCGGGCGAAGTGGTCGATGACGACCGGCGTGTCGGGGTGTCGTTCGCACATCCGATCGACCGCCGGCAGGTCCGAAGGATTGATGAGGCAACACAGGGCCTGTTGCGTCTCGGCCCCGGTCTTCCACATTTCGATCATGCCCGGCTCGTCGAGCCACTCCGCTTGCTTCTCCTTCCGCACGAACGGGGTGATGCGAAACCCGGTCACTCCTTGCGGCAGCAATGCCTTCATCGTTTTGCCCGGTGAGGGGAGTTGATCGTTCACCATGCCGACAATGCGAAACAGTTTGGGGTGCCGACGAACCGCGTCGATCAGGTACGAGTTGTCGAACAGGTGATAGACCGAGTGCTGGATCAGGACGACTCGCCCCACACCTTCCGGACGAGCGATCGCCATCAGCTCATCATCGGTGAAGCTCGACGGATTGAGGTCCTTCTTCGTCTGACCATTGACCAGCGGAAACTTGTCCGTCTCTGGCGGCCAGATGTGCGAGTGAGCGTCGATCCACGGCGACTCGTTCGAGTCGGCCAAAGCAGTCCCGGTCAGCGCTGTCGTCCCCAAGGCCATCGCTCCCGTCATCAGGACTTGTCGTCGTGTCAGCGACATCGCGGAGTTCGTCAGGTTCATGATCGTCCTTGCTGAAAGGTGTTGAATGTTTCTGACACTAACGGATTGCAGGTGCGTAGAAAAAAGCCGGATTCACACGTTGCACAGGAATGTTCATCCTACTTCTGCTCAAGGAAGAGGGGTGAAGCA
>JAYVOX010000405.1:0-5700 GCA_043757695.1 Schlesneria sp. | reverse complement strand
TTGAGTGATCGCGGCGCGATCCTTCTTGCCGGCGCGCTTGATCGCCTCCAGCGCCACCTTCGCCGCTTCGTAGCCGTAGATCGCGTAAGCCTCGGGCTTGCTGTGGTATTTGGCTTCGTACTTCTCGACGAAGACCTGCCCCGCGCCCGTCAGCTTCTCCGGCGGCAGACCACCGAACGTGACGAAGCAGCGGTCGTTGAGGTTTTCGGCACCGGCAGAGGTGATGAACGCCTCTTCCATGCAGCCGTCGGGGACCATCAGTTTGGCGGTCAATCCGGCGGCGACCAGGTCCTTGGCGATCTGGCCTCCTTTCGACTGCGTCGTCCCGCCGAAGTAGATCAGGTCCGGCCCCTTCGCCTTGATCGAGACCATCAGCGATTTGAACTCCTGGGCCTTCGAGTCGATGCTCTCGTGACCGACAACGTTGAGGCCGATTTCTCCTGCATGCTCTTCAAACAGATTGGCGATGCCCCGGCCGTAGACTTCGTTGTCGTCGAGGATGTAGACCTTCGTGAGGCCCATCTCCTTGGCCCAGTCGGCGGCGAGTGACCCTTGCAGGTCGTCGGCGGGGACCACGCGGACGTAGTTGAGTTTCCCCGTGGGGCGGTAGACCTCGGGTTCGCTCGGATCGCCGGTCCCCGGTTTGGTCAGACCGGGCCAGGTGTTCGCCGGACTGACCATCAGCAAACCGGCTCGGTTCAGGATCGGCATCGCAATCTTGGCCGCTCCGCTGTTGTAGGTGCCGATGTACGCCATCACGTCGGCGTCTTTGATCGCCTGATCGGCGTTTGAGGTCTCGGCTTCGGCCGTCCACTGACCGGCGGCGGCGGTGGCGTCGTCGAGATCCAGAAACTCGATGGTGAACTCACCGACCTTTCCGCCCGCCTCATCGATGGCCATCTTGATTCCGTTGACGATGGTGTCGGTCTGCTGCTTGGCGCTGCCGGTGCGAGGGAAGCTCGACACAATCTTGATGACGCTTGGGTTTCCGCCGCCAGTCGTCTTGCCGTTACTCGACGTGCCGCTTCCGGAGGGGCTGTTCGCGGGAGGCTTACAGCCGGTGACAATAAACGCAGCCAGCAGCATCGTGTACGAGAGCCACATCGCGCGCGAGTGAGACATGATCGAAAACCCTTCAAGAGCAGGTCGAGTTGAATGGGGGCGGAGTTTAGGGAGCCGACAAACAGACCGTCAACAATCGAGCTGAGTCTGCCACACGTGATGTGGAAATCAGAAGGCGGCACGAGGAGTCGCCAACCACCGGTGGCCCTTCACAAATCGTTCGGTTAGGCTCGTGCAGCCCTGAGTGAGATGTTTTAGGCGAGCCGTGTGCCGTCAGGCCACGGGTTTCTGACAGCACTCAAGAACCCGCAGCCTGACGGCATGCGGCTCGCCTGTACCTCACTCTCAACCGCGTGAGGTACAGGCTCGTGACGCCGTCATCTCACAGCAATAGAACCTAGGTTTGAACGGCTTGACATTGAGAGGACAGATCGCAATGCCAGAGACTAAAGAACATCCGTTGATCCGCTCCGCGCGGCGAGAGGCTCTTGTCGCAGTGGCGATGTGGTTTGTCGCGCTCGTCTGGTCGGTGGGCGTGTGCACGATGTGGGGCTATGAACGCGATCCGAAGTCGCTGACGTTCGTGTTCGGATTTCCCGATTGGGTCTTCTGGGGCCTGATCGTCCCGTGGGCCGCCTGCACCGCCGCGTCGGGTTGGTTCGCGTTCGCCTTCATGAAGGATGAGGACTTGGATTCGTAGGGTGGGCACTGCCCACCCCTGGTTGTTGATTTGGTGGGCACTGCCCACCCTACGAATTATCTGAATCGCGGGGCGATGCCACGTGGTGAAACGATGATTCGGGTGCTTTGCCGTGAGGAGTTTCTCGATGCTGTTGGCCGAAGCTGTGTCCAAAGTTCCCTCGCCCGGATTTGCCGTCCTGCTGGCGCTCATTCTGTTCATCGCCGCTTCGGTCTGGCTGGGAACGATGGCGCAGAAGGCGATCGACAAGAAGAAGTTCATGGAGGGTTATTTTCTTGGCAACCGGGGTCTCGGGGCGTGGGCGTTGGCTTTGACAGCGACCGTGCAGAGTGGCGGGACGTTCATGGGTTTTCCGTCGCTGGTGTTCAGCTTCGGCTGGATCGTGCTGCTGTGGATCGGCGCGTACATGATGGTCCCGCTGACCGGTTTTGCGATCGTCGGCAAGCGGCTGTCGCATCTCAGTCGTCAGACGAACGCCCTCACTGTGCCCGACCTGATGCGGTCGCGGTTCGATGACTGGCGAGTCGGCCTCGCCGCGTCACTGCTCATCATTTTGTGCCTGTCGTTCACGATGTTCGCCCAGTTCAAGGCGGGGGCGATGATCATGAAGCACGCTTGGCCGGGCGAAGGTATCCTCGCGTTTGCCGAAGACGTGACGGTGCAACTCGGGCCGAAGTATTACACGGGTTTGATCGTGTTCGCGATCACTGTCGTCGGCTACACGCTGATCGGCGGTTTTTTGGCGTCCGTGTGGACCGACCTGTTTCAGAGCGTGATGATGTTCATTGGAGTGCTGCTGTTGGTCTGTCTGGCCGTGCCGATGGCGGGAGGACTTGAACAGGCGACGCGGTATGCGATGGAGCACAAGTCGCCCGACATCGCGTTTGGCCCCGGGTACAGTCCGGCCGGAAGGGACTTTCTGCCGCCGAGCTTGGCCGTGTCGATGTTCTGTCTGTGGGTCTTTTCGGGGTTCTCGTCACCGGCCAGCATGGTGCGAGTCATGGCGGCGCACGACACGGGGGTGATGCGCAAGTCGATCTTCCTGCTCGCCTGCTACAACTGCTGCATCTACATCCCGCTGGTCATGGTCTGCATCGCGGCTCACACGCTGCTGCCCGATTTGACGCTGAAACAGTCGGACGAGGTGATCCCGCGCATGTCGCTGTTCGTGACGCAGGGCCTGCCGTTCGGACAATTCATCAGCGGCCTGATTCTGGCCGCTCCGTTCGGCGCGATCATGGCGTCGGTCAGTTGTTTCGTGCTGGTGATCGCGTCGAGTCTGGTGGAGGACATTTACATCAAGCTGTGGAACCCGAAGGCAACCGAGCTTCAGGTTCGCCGTGCGACGACGAATTCGATGGTCGCAGTCGGCGTGTTCGGAGTGATCGTCGCACTCAAACCGCCTCAGTATTTGCAGGCTCTCGTCGTGCTTAGCAGTTCGCTCGGCGCGGCCACGATGCTGACACCAGTCATCATGGCGTGTTACTGGAGACGTGCGACGGCAGCGGGAGTTCTCTCCTCAATGGCGACGGGCTTCATCGTTCACATCGGCCTCTATCTGGCGGGGATCACACAGAACTGGGCGACCGCCGCCGAGGTCAAGTCGTCTCTGCAAGCCGCCGCCCTGAAGTTCCTCGGCCCCGACCCGATGATCGGCCCCGTCGGACTGCTGCGTCCGTATTACATCCTCGGCGTCGATCCTGTCGTCTGGGGCATGTTGGCCTCGGCATTGGCCGGCATCGTGGTGAGTCTCATCACAACGCCTCCGCCGAAAGAGTTGTTGTCGAGACTCTTCGACGCCAAGTCTCCTGTCGCCAAGTCGCAGATTGAAGTCGATGTTGGACCAGTTCGTTCCGTCTGATATACGGCAGGGCGCGGTGAGCAATCTGTCATCAAAAAACCGACCAACCGCGACTGCGTATCAAGGAAGCCGTCATGGCAACGGAAGCACTGGAACAGCGCGTGGCTCGATTGGAAGAGCAGATGCGGGTCCTGAAGGAACGTCAAACCAACGGTGGGTCTGCCCCGCGCCGAGATTGGCAGAGTACCGTCGGGATGTTTCGCAATGACCCGATCATGAAAGAAATCGTCGAAGCGGGACGCCAAATCCGAGAGGACGATCGCCTGCAGGCCGAATCATGATCGTGCTCGATTCGGATCACATCTCCGTGTTGCAGCATGAAGACTCGCCGCTCGCTGAGCCGCTGCTTTCCCGCTTGGAGCAGTCGCTGACTGAAGTCGCAGTGACCGCGATCACGCTCGAAAAACAGTGCCGGGGATGGCTCGCGGAAATTCATCGCCACACGACAGGGCCAGCTCAAGTTCCTACTACGTTCGGCTCGTGGGGCTGTTCGAGTTCTTCGCCAAATGGGAAGTGCTTCCCTTTGACGAGCCAGCGGCGGCCGAGTTTGAGCGACTGCGGAGAGGGCACCGCCGCGCGGGCGTGATGGACCTCAAAATTGCGGCCATCACGTTGGTCCACGGTGGCACGCTCTTGTCCCGCAATGTGCGAGACGTTGAAGTGATCGCCGAGCTTCACGTCGAGGATTGGTTAGACGACCGGCATGAGTTCTCTTCCCCAGACCAACCCGAAGCGTGAGCGAGGGAGTCCACTGAACGACTCGCTGAGACCTGCCTGAACATCACGGCGGCATCGTCTCAGCCATCAACCTTGCCACGGCTCGGTTGTCCTCGCCCCCCGTTTCATTGAGCGCGGCGATGACACGCTCACGTCGCTCCACCGGATGGTTCTGGTTCAGCTTCCACTTGCCTTCGAGGCGAGTGATCTCGATCTCAAAGCCAACGATCCCGTCGAGCAGCTTCTGGTGGAAGGCGGTTCCCGCATCGAACAGCCACGGTTGCGGACGCGAGCCTTCGTACTTGGCCACGGTCGCGTCCAAGATGCGCGCCAACTCTGCCTTTTCGTCGATGAGCCGCAGCGTGCCGTAGACATGGATCGCGACGTAGTTCCACGTGGGAACCGTGTTCGCCGTCTCATACCAGGTGGGTGAGATGTACGCGTGCGGACCGCTAAACACCGCGAGACACTCCGTTCCCGCATCGGCCGCCTGTTCGTTGGCCTTCGCAAAATGACCGACCAGCGTGCCGAGCGGTCCGCGTTCGGAATCGATCAGCAACGGCAGGTGACTTGCCACCAAACCCCGCTCACTGTGCGATGTCAGCAGCGCGAAACTGTGCTGCCGGATGAACTCGTGCAGCTTTGTGGTGTCACTCTCACGGAAGGCGGCGGGGATGTACATGACGTTCTTTTCGGACTGAACAGGGGAATGGTTCGTCGTCGGTTGTGACGTTTAGCCCCAACGCCAGCGGCGTGGGTGTTCTTCGCTGATACGGAACGTCGTCAAGAGCAAAGAACACCCACGCCGCTGGCGTTGGGGCTAAACATTTCGGGAACGAATGCTCGGGGATAGAATCTCGCACCGTCAACCGGAGGCCGCCGCCGTGGATGGGTTCGCGCAGTGGTCTCGGGATTATCAGCCTCCCTTTTTTACAGTACCTCAACGAGACAACTCATGCGATTCACCAAGATGCACGGAGCGGGCAACGACTACGTCTACGTCAACTGTTTCGACGAGCCGGTGCCGCTCGACATTCCGGCCACGGCCATCGCCATCAGCGACCGCCACACGGGAGTCGGCGGCGACGGCCTCGTGCTGATCGGTCCCTCGGAAGTGGCGGACGCTCGGATGCGGATGTTCAACGCCGACGGCAGTGAGTCGGAAATGTGCGGCAACGCGATTCGCTGCGTCGCCAAGTACGTGTCCGATCGCGGTATCGCGCGGAAGCCGGAACTGAAGATCGAGACCGGGCGAGGCGTCCTCACCATGCAGCTCTTCACCGGCGCTGGCGGCAAGGTCGAGCAGGTCACGGTCAACATGGGAGCACCCATTCTGGAGTCGGCTCGCATCCCGACGACG
>JAYVOX010000404.1:0-5703 GCA_043757695.1 Schlesneria sp. | reverse complement strand
GACAATTTCTGCCGCTCGCCTTGGTGGTCAGTGGTTCTTGTTCTTCACCCAAATGGCGAATGACACGTGACCAATGACTACTTTCTTCACTTCACTTCTTTCTTCACTTCACTTCGTCCCTCAGTGGCTTCCCACTCTGGTACAGCTTGAGGTGTGCAGCGAAGTCTTCATTTTGCGGGTCGAGTTCCAGCGTCTTCGTCGCCCATTTGACGGCCGCTTGGAAATCACCCGCTTCGGCGTGAGCGGCGGCGAGCGTATCGAGAAACTCTTCGTGCTTGTATTGGGTCTGCTCGCAAGCCAGCGTCGCCAACGTGACGGCTTGCTTGCCATCGCGGAACTTGGCGGTCGGACAGGTTGCCCTGAACCACGCCAGATTGTTGGCGGGCAAGGCTACGCGTGGAGCCAGTTTGGTCGCAGCGGAGAAGTCGGCGAGAGCCTTGTCGAGATCACCCTTTTCAACATACAGCCAGCCTCGATTGGTGAACGCCATCGCGAACTGAGGGTCCAATTTGATCGCCGCGTTCAAGTCTGCGAGAGCCTTGTCGGCCGCTTCGTTTTGATTGAACAGAGCCGATCGCACGAATAGTCCATACGCATCGGGCTGGTCGCGTTCGATGAGACTCTTGCTGTAAGCCAGCGCTTCTTCGGAAGTGAGCATCTGGCTCCGCTCGACCCAACCACGACCTTTGGTGGTGTGAACTTGGAGTTTGGTCCCTTCGATTTCGCGGGCGAAGCACGGTGCGAGTATCTCCAACGCGGTGGCGGTCGTCTTGGCGTCAACCCGTACGACGGCCTCTTTCTTCGGGAACAGAATCTGATCGGTCAGGTCTTCTGCGGCAAACACAGCTTGCAGGCAGAACACAAACGAACCACACAGAACCGACAACCAAACTCGACTCACGATTGAATCCCTTCCAGTGAAAAACGACTCGCACTCTCAATCGAACCGCTCTGATCCGCGAGACGTGGTTTGCGAGCGGGGTTTGTCGTGAATCGTCGCCGTCGCGTCAACGACTCAGGGCGGGAACCATCGGTGCCTGTCGATCAGGTGCCGTCGCGCCTGCTTGTGGAGTGTCTTTCGTTTTCAGCAGTCGCTTCTACAATGAGCCGCCCAAATCAGGAGTCAGGGGCAGGGATCAGGAGTCAGCAAAACGAAGATCAAATTCGTCTCAGGCCGACTCCTGATCCCTGCCTTCTGCCCCCTTTCTTCTCTTTCCTTCAGTCTTGCCGGGAGTCATCTGCGTCCATGGGCGAACAATACATTTTCACGATTGAGGATCTCCATAAGGCTCACGAAAAGAAGGAGATTCTGAAGGGAATCTGGTTGTCGTTTTATCCCGGCGCCAAGATCGGCGTGTTGGGTCCGAACGGTGCCGGAAAATCGACGCTGCTCAAGATCATGGCCGGGCAAGACAAAGAGTTCATGGGGACGGCCAAGTTGGCGGCAGGTTACGACTGCTACTACGTGCCGCAGGAACCCGTGCTCAATCCCGAACACACGGTGATGGATGAACTGAACGAATCCGTCTCCGCCAAACGTGCGATTCTCGCGCGCTACGACGCGATCAACGAGTTGTTCGCCGATCCCACCGCCGACATGGACAAGCTGATCGAGGAACAAGGCAAAGTCCAAGAGATGATCGATCATCAGAATCTCTGGGAGCTAGACCGCGAGTTGGAGATCGCGGCAGACGCGATGCGACTCCCGCCGCTGGAAGCCCTGATTGGCCCACTGTCCGGGGGCGAAAAACGCCGGATCGCGCTGTGCAAGGCTCTGATGCAACAGCCCGATCTGCTGCTGCTCGATGAACCGACGAACCATCTCGACGCCGAATCGGTCGCTTGGCTCGAACGACACCTCCACGACTACAAGGGAACGGTCGTCGCGGTGACCCACGATCGCTACTTCCTCGACAAGAGCTGCCAATGGATTCTGGAACTCGATCAGGGACGCGGCATCCCGTGGGAAGGCAACTATTCCTCGTGGCTCGAACAAAAGCAGGAACGAATTCGCAAAGAGTCCAAGGCGGCCTCCGTGCGAGACCGGACGTTGGAAAAGGAACTGGAGTGGGTCCGCAGTTCTCCGAAGGCGCGCCAAGCGAAAAGCAAGGCGCGACTGGCCGCTTACGAACAACTCGTCCTCGAAGAACAGGAATCACGCGACGAAACGATCGAACTGCAAATCCCGCCCGGCCCGCGTTTGGGTGAAAACGTCGTGATTTTTAATGGTGTGACCAAGGCCTTCGGCGACAAAATTCTCGTCGATAATCTGTCGTTCCGCCTGCCTCCCGCCGGTATCGTCGGAGTCATCGGCCCCAACGGCGCGGGTAAGACGACTCTCTTTAAAATGATCATGGGACTGGAGAAACCCGACTCCGGAACCGTGACCGTCGGCGAAACCGTCAAGATCGCCTACGTCGAACAAAACCGCGCCTCGCTCGATGGAGAGAAGTCGGTCTATGACAACATCTCGAATGGAGCCGACTATCTGACGTTCGGCAAGATACGGATCAACACCCGCGCGTACTGCGGCAAGTTCAAGTTCAAGGGTGAAGATCAGCAGAAGGCGGTGAAGTTGCTCTCGGGGGGAGAACGCAACCGCTTGCTGCTCGCTCAGAC
The DNA here is from genome assembly GCA_043757695.1 of Schlesneria sp. Lineage (GTDB taxonomy): Bacteria > Planctomycetota > Planctomycetia > Planctomycetales > Planctomycetaceae > Schlesneria. The sequence goes on along the minus strand of JAYVOX010000404.1, from coordinate 3,084 downwards.
ACTGACTGTCGGCGGCAACCTCTTGCTGCTGGATGAACCGACCAACGATCTCGACATCGAAACACTGCGTTCACTGGAAGAAGGACTGCTTCACTTCAGCGGCTGCGCCGTGGTCATCAGCCATGATCGGTGGTTCCTCGACCGCGTGGCGACTCATATTTTGGCGTTTGAAGGAGACAGCAACGTCGTCTGGCACGAAGGGAACTTCGAGAGCTACGAAGTCATCCGTCATCAGCGTCTCGGAGCCGATGCCGATCAACCGCACCGGATCAAGTACAAGAAGTTGTCGCAGTAGGACGGCAATTCGCTTCGAGTCTGCTGACTCGTGAACGACAGCTCCAGAGGATGGGCATTCCGTGCCCATCCTCCGAGTTTTGATCGACCAGCTAGAACGGCCGCTTCTCAGTCGCGGCCACTTGCTGGAAGCCGTTTATGCCGATCTCCGGCGTTAAGGCGAGCGGCAGGAATTGTCAGACCACGATGTAGGATGGGCACTCTTGCCCGTCCGGATTTCGGTCTTCAAGCCGGGACGGGCAAGAGTGCCCATCCTACAGGTACATTTCGTTTTGCCGCTCGCCTAAGAACACCACTTTCACCGGACAGGTGTTACGAGCCTCTTCCGTGATGCAGATCGGTTTCGCGGCCTCACCGTTTTTCTCGTTAAATTTCATCAAGGCTCATGCCTGCGATTGCCGATCCTAGCGGAGCCGCGACCAGTGCGCGGTGGCTCGTCTTGGTGGCGGGTGTTCTGGCCGACCCTGTCGCTTCTACTCAGGGATGAACGATGCGACACCGCTTGCGATTGTTTAATGGCGACGAAGACGTGGCTACCGCGACGGCGGAACAAGTCACCGTTCGTTTGGGAGACATCTCCCGTGCGCTGCGCGATGCGACGCGGTGGAACCGGACGTGGTTGGATGACTTTGCCGATGATGAAGTCCAGATCTCTCCAGATCTTTACGACATCATCTCGGTCTACATGCGGCTGCGTCCTGGGGCGTGATGCGGTCGAGTCCACGTCTGTCGTGAACTCGGCAGAGAACCAGACCGCAGTTCGTCGGATGGGCACTCCTGCCCGTCCTGCCGTTGGTGTTCAGCGACACTGGTGGAAAAAAACGGACGGGCAAGAGTGCCCATCCGACGGTCGTATTTCTACGGCCCTGTGTTTGGAACGACTCAACTCGCCAATCGAGACAGAAGGGCAACTCGATGTCACCACGCCGTGACGCCGAAGCCGTCTGGAATGCCGGTGTCTCAGCGGCCGATTCATCGCGTCTCGTCCGCGAGTTCGTACAGTGCCACACCGCCACGCTTGAAGTCTGTGGGCAGCAGTTCGATCTCGCCAAGCTTCATCGCGTCATCGTCGTCGGCGCTGGCAAAGCTGGGGCAGGAATGGCACTCGGACTGGAAGCCGCCCTCGGTTCCAAACTGCTCGACACGAAGGTCGCTGGTTGGGTCAATGTTCCGGCTGATTGCGTGCAACCGACGCGGCGCATCCACCTCCACGCAGCGCGACCGGCAGGACTGAATGAGCCGACAGCCGCAGGCGTGTTCGGCAGCGAGCAGATCATCGAACTCGTTGCCTCGTTGCGCGAAGACGATCTCTGCTTGGTGCTGATCTCGGGCGGAGGCAGTGCCCTGTTGCCATTACCGATCGACGGCATCAGTCTGGCCGACAAGCAAGTGGTGACGCGGCACCTCAGCCGATCCGGTGCCGCGATTCACGAACTGAATGCGGTTCGTAAACGGCTGTCGCGCATCAAAGGCGGCGGACTGCTGCGAGCGGCACGTGCGGGAAGCATGATCGCTCTCATTATCTCCGACGTGATCGGCGACCCGCTCGACGTGATCGCATCGGGGCCCACCGTTTGTGATGACGGAACGGCCGCTGACGCGCTCACCGTGTTGGAACGAAGCGTCGCTCCGCTGAAGAAGATTCCACCCATGAATGCGGCACTCGAAACAAATTCATCCAGCTTGATCCCCGCCTCCGTCTGGAACGTGCTTCGAGCGAACTCAGACCAGCACGAGCAGCGCGAGCCACCGCGAGTGAGTTGCCGCAACGTCATCATCGGCAACAATCAGACCGCTCTGAACGCGGCCGCGAGTCACGCGCGAACGCTCGGCTTTGAGGTGCGATCGCTCGGTACTGCACGCGGTGGTCTGGCGCGCGATGTGGGAGTCGAACTGGCAGAGTTGTGTCTGGCCGCGCGGCGCGAGTCGCCCGGTCAATCGATCTGTTTTATTGGCGGAGGCGAACCCGTCGTGAAGCTCGTCCCAACCGAACAACCTCGTGCCGGAGGCCGCAATCAAGAAGTTGCTCTCGCCGCAACCTGCCGACTTTGGAACGAGGCTTTACAAGGAATCGCCGTCCTTTCGGGAGGCACCGACGGCGAAGACGGTCCGACGGATGCAGCAGGTGCCGTCTGCGACTCGACTGTCCGCGACACCGCCCGGCACCGTGGTCTCGATCCAGCCGCGTTTCTCACGATCAACGACTCGTACACGTTCTTCAATCAGATCGACGGGCTACTCCGAACAGGACCGACTCACACCAACGTGATGGACCTGCAAGTCGCCCTCGTTCACTCCATGCGATGACACCCATTCACGCTGAAGCTGCTCGACGACAACCTTGCGAAGGCTTGGCACTGTCCGACAGGTCACGTTACAAACAGGACCGTCTCACCACTCTTGGCCCCCCTGCTCCGCCTTTGAAGCTGCTCAATGTCTCTGCGTGTCTCGAACCTGCGGCTGTCCGTGTCGGTCCCGGAAGCCGAGTTGCCGCGTTATCTCGCGGAACGGTTGGGTGTTTCGGTGGAAGCCCTCACGCGGTGGCGCGTCTTGAAGAAGAGCCTCGACGCGCGATCCTCTGCGGACTTGCGGTTTGTCTATACCACGCTCGTCGATTTGCCGGAGGACGTGCTGCAATCGAAGGCCGTACAGCGAAACCTGCGCGACGACGTGCAGGTCTTCACACCGCCAGCATTCGACGATCCCTCACCTGGCGCGGTTCCGATGAGCGAGCGTCCGGTGGTCGTCGGTTCGGGACCGGCGGGATTGCTGGCGGGCTATTACCTCGCA
>JAYVOX010000403.1:0-5704 GCA_043757695.1 Schlesneria sp. | reverse complement strand
TGTCGAGTCATCGCGCTCAACGAGAACTGCCGATACCCATTTTTTTGGCAGACTTCGATCACGTGATTGAGCAGATGAAACGGAACGGCACGGTCGGCACGGATGATGACTCCCACCGGGAAATCTCCCGTGGCAGGCGTTCCCAAAACGGCCAGTTGCTGTTTCAGCAACCGCGCCTCTTTCGTGACGAACGGCTCGATTTCCACGAGTTGTCCGAAGGAGTGAACGCCCCCTTCGGCATCAATGTTCAACAGCATCGGCTCCAACTTCCCCTGACGATCCAGCGGGCGCGCGGACCCAAGAATGGGGAGCTTCAGCGACATGTCCATCGCCGCGCCCTTGAAGTTGATCACCAACATGAAGAACGTGATCAATTGAAAGACCAAGTCGAGCAGCGGAGTCAAATTCGGCTCTGCACGCTCGGAGTGCATATCGGACATACCATTCCTCCTCGACGATGAAGTTCACTAAGCGGTTTCGGTTGGAGCAGGAGCAGCGGCGACCTTCTTGTGAGCGGACGTGTGGACTCGGAAGACGAAGTCGTCGGCCGCGTTCATGGTCTGCACGCTGAGACTCGAAACCCGGTTCTTGAACACCGCGAAGAAGTAGATCGCCGGGACCGACAAGCCGACCCCCTCAAACGTCAGCAGCAGCGCTTCGGAAATTCCTCCGGCCACCTCACTGGCTTTCAACGCTTGGTCCGACAACGCGATGACGCTGAAGCTCGCGATCATCCCCTTGAGCGTCCCCAGCAAGCCAATTAGCGGGCCGAGCGTCCCGATCACGGCCAACATGCTGATCCGCTTTTCCATTCCGACCGTGATCTCTTCCGACTGCCGATCAATCGCTTCACGGGCATGATCGAACCCGAACGACAGCGCCGTCAGGCCGGTGGCAATGAGTTGACCCAACTCGCACGCACTGTCTTTGGCAACTTTGTAAATGCCGTTGAAGTCGCGTTTGGCGAGGAGCGCCTCGCACTTTTCCATCAACTCGGGCGGGGCGACGATCGGCGCCCGCAGCTCCATGAACAACTGCACGATGAGACCGACGAAGTAGACCGAGATGAGCAACAAGAACGCACCGATCACGCCCGAGGTTTCGATGATCCACCACAGCGTGGACTTGGATTTGTGCTCTTCCCCCTTGGCCTCGCCTTCTCCCGCATTGGCGGCTGGCGCGGCGGCGGCGGGTTCCTCATCTTGAGCGTGAACCGCATCTGGCCTCGCGATCGAGAATGCCGCCAGCACCAAGAGAACCAGCACCAACCAGAGCGGTGCGGTGCGGTGTTTTTCGAGCGAAAGCATCAGAAGGTTCCTCTGTCGTGAAAGTGGATTGAGTTCTCCAGCCCGAGGCCGAAGACAACGGCGACAACGCTAATTTTCATTCGACAAGAGCGGCATTCCCCTCACCGCTATTCAAGATTTCCAGACAAACCCGATCAGTCAGCACGCATTCAGGAGAGGGGCATCAAACTCGCGGCTCACACCCCGCAACTCGCAATCAAAATCCATTCACGTGGTGCGACAACGGAGCCGTGTTTGAGTCTGCTGTTCGTGGAGTCGTCCGGCTGGAGAATCACTGGTCGAAGAGGGAACATCGTCAACAAGGCCGCAGAAGTTATTGGCTTGAGATACCAAACATTGGCCACCGCGACGATTCAAACGGGCGGGATTCTATGGTTGTCACAATGAAGAGTTCAATAGAGGAGCAACGTCGGTCAGTAGTGTCACATTGCCTTTTGGATTGGCCCGTTTGGCACTTGGTCGTTTGAGCCGGAATCGGCTCAGGAGACCGGCAAGAGTTCTGTTCCCCCCACCAACCCGAAGCGTGAGCGAGGGAGTCCATCGAACGACCTCCTCGCTCACGCTTCGGGTTGATAAATGATCTCCTGCCGCTCGCCTTAGGAAATGGCGCTTGCTCGAACAGTGAGTCAATGGAAGCAGCCCAGTCAGATCCGACGGGGCTGCTGAAAGCTCGGCGGGGCGACGCGATTCACTTCTTCTCCTCGGATTCCGCCGCCTTCTTCGCCGCAGCGGCCCAGTCTCCGGCAACGACCGTCAGGATTTTCTTCGCATCGATGTGCTTCTGGAACGCGTAGCGAACCTGTTCGGGAGTGAGGGCCGAGATGGCCTTCTCTTGCTTCGCGTAGAACTCCATTGTCCGGTCTGTGACGAGCGTCGCTTCGAGAATCTGCGCGATGTTGCCGTCTTCGGTTCTCATTACTTCCTGTCGCTGGAGGTAGCCCTGACGCGCGTCATCCAGTTCCTTTTGCGTGATCCCTTCAGAGAGCAGCTTCGAGAGTTCCTCATTGAGCGCGGTCGTCAGCTTGTCGAGGTTGCTCGGGTTATAGATGGCATACATCGTGATGGTCGCGCGCGGGTCGAGGGAACTCGCGACGAGAGACGATCCGACGCCATACGACAGCCCTTCATTCTGACGGATGCGATCGCCGAGTCGTGACGACAAGGCTCCCGCACCGAAGACGTAGTTGCCGATGATGAGGGCCGGGTAATCGGCATCATCATCGCGGAGCGGCATCACGCCGCCAGCGAACAGAAACGCATTGGCCTTGTCGGGCGTGGCGATCTTTACGAGATCAGCCTTCACTTCAACATCGCCTCGGCGCGTGATCCGTTCATACGGCTGCTTCGACTTCCAGCCCTTCAGCATGGATGAGATCGACGCCACAGCGGCCTCTTCATCGAAGTCACCGACGATCACCAACTGTCCCTGCTGCGCACCAAAGAAGTCGCCGTACAGCTTCTTGATCGTGGCGACATCGACCTCATCGGTCAGCTTGAGTTCTTCTTCCGTCGTCGGGTAATAGCGCACGTCTCCCACGGGGTACGGGTTCAGCACGCGACGCACCGCCTTGAGGGCCAACTGCTGCGGATCGGTCAGGGCCTGTTCGAGGTCCGCGCGGTGCCCTTGTTTGAGAATGTCCAACTCCGATTGTGGGAAGACAGGCTCACGCAAGACTTGTCGCAGCAGTTCGAGGACCGCAGGCAACTTGTCGCGCTTGGTCTGAATCGCGAACGTCGCTTCGCCCGCCGAACCGCTCGCTCCCATCGACGCGAGGTTTTGATCGAGCTGATCTTGAAGCTGCTGTCGTGTGAGTTGCTTCGTTCCCTTCGTCATCAGCGACGGCAGGAACGACGCGACCTTATCCAAGCCGAACAACGTTTTGTCGGTGCCATAACGCAGCGTCAGTCGCAACACGACCGTCTTGCCGCGCGTCTTCTTCGGCAGCAGAGCGACCTGCAAACCTTCGATCTTCGTGCGTTTGGTTCGCTCTTCGATCTTCATCGGTGCGACATCGAAGGCCTCGCCGACGGCCGCATCTTCGCGACCTTTGTAGTCGCCGATCATCGCGGCCAGATCGGGCTTCGCTGGGATCGGCGTCCGTTGCGCTTCCTTCGTTGGATAATAGAGGCCGACCGTGCGATTGCTCGCGGGAAGATAGGCTCGCGCCACGCGGTTCACGTCCTTTGCCGTGACCTGTTCCAGCCGATCGCGATAGAGGAAGTAGAGCCGCCAATCGCCTTGAGCCGCCCACTCACTGAGGCCGACGGCGATCTGAGCACTGTTCGACGCTTCCTGCTCGCGCTGCTTGAGCAACCGCTGGCGAGCGCGTTCGACTTCTTCGTCCTTCACACCCTGTTCGACGACCGCATCAATGGTGTCGAGCAACGTGTCGAGGACCGCTTCGGGCGTGTTGCCGGTAGCGACTTCCGCCATGAATCGCATGATGCCGGGATCGTGCAGCGAGAAGCAGGCCCCGGAGATATCCGCCGCCTTCTTCTGTTCGACGAGGGCTTTATACAGTCGCCCCGAAGGAGCCATCGTTAGGATCGACTCCAACACATCGACCGGCACGAAGTCGGGATGACCGCCCGAGGGAATATGATAGAGGGCACCGACGACTCCGACCTCACCGACGCGCCGCAGCGTCACGGATCGCTCGCCGTCTTGAGCTGGCTCTTCGGTGTACGTTGCTTCCAGTTTGCGAGTCGGCTTGGGGATGGTGCCGAAGTGCTTGCCGATGAACTCGAGCGCCTTGGCCTCTTCAAATCGACCGGCCACCACGACCATCGCGTTGTCGGGCTGATAATACTTTTTGTAGAAGGCACGCAGGTTTTCGACCGGAACCTTCTCGATGTCGGCTCGATTGCCGATGGTCGATTTGCCGTAGTTGTGCCAGTTGAACGCGGCACTGGTCATGCGCTGGCCCAGAATCGAGTGCGGCGAGTTCTCGCCCCGCTCGAACTCATTCCGCACGACGGTCATCTCGGATGCGAGGTCTTCCCCCTTGATGAAGCTGTTGATCATTCGGTCGGCTTCGAGCCGGATCGCAAACTCCAAATTATCGTCGTTGGCGGGGAGGGTCTCGTAGTAGTTGGTGCGGTCGAGCCACGTCGTTCCGTTGAACTGAGCACCGCGCGCCTGCAGCACCTTCGGCACGGAGGGATGATCGGGCGTCCCCTTGAAAACCATGTGTTCCAGTAGGTGAGCCATCCCCGCTTCGCCATACCCTTCATGGCGTGAGCCGACGAACACCGTCAGGTTCACGGTGACGGTCGGTTTGGACGGATCGGGGAAAAGCAGCACCTTCAGGCCGTTGTCGAGACGATGCTCAGTGATACCTTCGATGGTGGTGATCTTCATGGGTTTGGACGCTTCCGCTGCGTGGAGTTTCGTCGTGAGTGACAGAGAACAAATGGTGTCGAGCGAGAGACCCGTCAGCAGCACGGCGGCTGTGAACAGGGGCGCGATCCGCAGGACCGACGGCCTAAAAATCAATCGGCGTGGCATCGAGAGCGACTCCTTCCTTGAATCGAGTGAGCCAGTGAAATAGCGGGCGGGATGGTAGCAGCCGCCTCTGGTGAAAGGAATCTGCCGGTCGATGGTAGCCCTGTCGCTCCGCGACAGGAGGCGCGATCCACAAGGGACATCAATCTGACGAGTCCTCTGGAATCAACCGCAAATGTCACTCGGCCATTCTCGCTTCCTGTCGCGGAGCGACAGGGCTACCACCCAGGAACGAGCTCCTTCGCGGCCACGGTCCCGGCAGCGGAGCGACAGGGCGACCGCTCACCCCAGTACTGCTCGGATACGTTCCGCCGTCACGGGCTGAATGACGCCTCGTTCGGTGATGAGGGCCGCGATATTCTCGGCGGGAGCCACATCGAACGCGGGGTTGTACGTCCGGCAGCCATCGGGTGCGGTCTGCTTGCCGAAGGCGTGCGTGATCTCGGTTGAGACGCGCTGCTCAATCGGGATTTCGGCCCCCGATTGAATTGAGAGGTCGAACGTGCTGGAGGGAGCGGCCACGTAGAACGGGATGCCGTGTGCCTTGGCCAAGACCGATAACGAGTACGTGCCGATCTTGTTCGCGCTGTCGCCGTTCGCCGCGATCCGATCGGCCCCGACGATCACTGCCTGCACGCGACCTTCCTTCATCACCCAACCGGCCATCGAATCGCAGATCAACGTGACGGGGACGTTGCGTTGCATCAGCTCCCACGTGGTGAGTCGCGCCCCTTGCAGCAGCGGTCGCGTTTCATCGGCATAGACTTGCAACGCCGGGTTTTCGAGAGCCGCTGCGAAGATGATGGCGAGCGCCGTTCCATCGCCCGCTGTGGCGAGGCCCCCGGTATTGCAATGAGTCAGCACGCCCGAGCAGCCGCCCAGCAGCGGCAGT
>JAYVOX010000402.1:0-1570 GCA_043757695.1 Schlesneria sp. | reverse complement strand
GGCGGGGCGAGTGAACACAGTCACCTCGCCGGGATGTGGTGCATCAGCGGGAACCTGATCGGCAGTCAGGCGACCAACGTCCACTTGACGCTCGTTCGCGGGATCACGTTCGAGGGGAACTACGTCTACAGCGGCCACCATCGCAACTTGCTGGCCGAAGACTGCCAGAATCTCGTCATCGGCGCGAACTGCTTTGGCCACAACCCCGACTACAAAGAGAAGGAACTCTGCACCGGCATCCAGCTCATCGACTGCAAGAACTGCACGCTGACCGGTCTCCAAATCCAGGACGCTCAAGCGGGCGAACACACTGTCGCGGGAGTCGTTCCAATCCAGCGGCAGGGCCTGATCGAACTGGTCCGCTGCCGCCAGATGACGCTCACTGGCATCCAAGTCTTAGAAGGCTCGCCCAACGGCGTCTACCTCGAAGACTGCTCGGAAACGATGCTGACGGGCTGCTCCTTCCTCGATACGCGAGAGAAAAAACAAACGGAAGCCAGCGTGAAATGGACGGGACCGGGAAAGGCCAACGCCATCGCCCACTGCCGCGCCAACCGTGGCCTCCAAGTCCCCGACCACGTCAAACTGAGCGACAACCTGTTGGACGAGTAGCCTCTGGTCCCCTCGCCCCCGTCTTCGGGGGAGAGGGTTAGGGTGAGGGGGCTTTCGTTCAATACTTTGCCGCCGAAACATCCTCGCCGCCTTTCGGCGTGGTCAGAGCCTTCAACACGTTGGGGTCGATGTTTTTCGACAACGTTCGCCCCGAGCCGTCTGCGAAAATGACATGGGCTCCACCCGAATGATGCCACGACATCAGATTCTTCAAATCGGGCGGCTCCTTCTTGTTACCGCCCGGTATCGGCTGCGGCATCAAGTCGATATCGCGCGGCTCGGTCCAGACGATGTTTTGACCACTCGCTTCGACGAGCAATAGCGTCTGCGTCGTGCCATCTCCGGTCCCAATCTCATCCAGAGACAGTGGCCCCCCCTCGGGTGGGAAGATCGTTTCAGGACCGGTGATCAGCGTAAACGACGAGTAATAGTGGCCGAGAGCATCCTTTTGTGGACGGTGTTCCGGGCAGAGGAAAGACTCCGGCTTGACGCGAGCGATGCTGGCATTCGGTTCCACGTTCCAGGCTATATCTTTTCGGTATGTCTTGAAGAGCTTGCTCTGATCGAGTGCTGGCAAGACCGCTACTCGCCAACTCATCGGCGGCTGACCACTGGCCGATGCAGGAAGTTGACCGTTGTTGGCGGAGGCGAAGCTATGAAGCGCGATTCCGACTTGCCGCATGTTGTTCAGCCCCAGAGATGCGCGCGACGGCCCGCGGTGTGTGCGGGGACTCGCGATCACAAATTGCAGGGTGATGAAGCCGTTCCATAACAGTCCCCACACGAGGGCCGTGATCGCAATGGCGCGAGCTTCTGCGCGTCGCCCGTTCTGCCATAGTCTGATCGCGATACACAGACAGGCTCCTACCGCAATGCACGGGTACGCAAACAGTGCCAGCACCGACGGCCCCGGATTCGGCCAGCGGAAATTGACAACTTCCCCGAAGATCATCGCGCT
>JAYVOX010000401.1:0-5719 GCA_043757695.1 Schlesneria sp. | reverse complement strand
TTGTAAGGTTTGCAACCCCTCGACCATCCGAGGGCTTTTCCCGAGCCACGACAAGGATGTCGAGTGTTCCTCACGCGATCGATTCGCCGCAAGCTGGTCATTGGGTTGGGACTCGTCCTGTTGATGCTCGTGCTGCTGGGGGTCGCGGGCTTCTCGGGGCTGTGGTCGTATCGCAATGTCGTGCATGACCTGCAAGACCAGTTGGATACGGAGCCGAGCCGCACCAATCTGGCCGAGGCGTTGGCGCTCCTCATCGAGCCGCTGATGCTCATCGACGCACCGACGCACCTGATGGCAGTGCGAGTTCACAAGCCGCAGGAGTTGAAGTTTGATTCGGCGCTGTGGACCGAACGGCTGGCCAACGCGATCGGTGAAGTGCGCGAGTTCCGCCGCCGCGTACCATTGCCTTCCAGCGTCGATCAGCAGCGCATCGGGCTGACTCACGTGATGCTGAGCGAAATCCAAAACACACTCAATCTGCTGGCACGCGGTGGAGAACAACTGGCGACCGCCACCGAGCGCGAACCGATTCTCGACATGATGCTGCGCGATGTGGCTCGCCTTCAGATCACCGTCGAAAAGATTCCGGGTTCGGATCGCGGCTTCCACTCGACGCTGAGAGAAGCGGCCGACGCCTATCGCTGGCGACTGTGGTTCATCGGCAGTTGCTCGATCCTCGTCATCCCGTTGCTCGCGTCGCTCTACTGGTGCGGTTACGTCTGGATTTTTGTGCGAGTTCGCAAGCTGCACGATGCGGCGTCGCGCGTGGCCAATGGCGACTATCGACATCGCCTCAACCTGACCGGTCGCGATGAGATGGTCGATCTGGCCGACAGCTTCAACCGGATGATCGACCGCTTCCAACGCGACAAATCCGAGTCCGATCGCGAGGCTCAATGTCGTGGCGAGCAGATCGTGCGGAACAAGCATCTCGTCGATTTGGGGCAGATGGCGTCGGGGATCGCGCATGAAATCAACAACCCGCTGTCCTCGATCTTGATGGCGTCGGACTCACTCGTGCAGCGACTGAACGAATCGGATGGGCAGTTCGGGCGAGACTCCGCCGATCGTGAGTTGCTGCGTGCTTACCTACCGATGATCGCGCAGGCGGCCGATCGGTGTCAGGTCATCACGCGACGAACGCTCGACATCGCGCGCGGCAGCAACAGTCCACGGGTGCGCTACGACCTGACCAAGATTGTCGTCGAGGTGCTCGACCGTCTGCGTCACGTCCACGGGCACGATCACATTGCGATCCAGTTCGACCGGAGCAAGCCGCATTCGGCGGATGTCAACACGGGTGAGCTGGTGCAAGTCGTGCAGAATCTCGTGATGAATGCCTTTGAAGCGATGGACGGGCAAGAGTCGGGGACCGTCGTCATTTCGCTTGAGGAGACCGTCGATGAAGTCCTCCTCAGTGTGAAGGACTCCGGCTGCGGGATGACGCCGCACGTCTTGTCGCATCTCTACAAACCGTTCTTCACCGAGAAGCCCTCGGGCAAAGGAACGGGCCTCGGCCTGTCGATCGTCGATCGCATTGTGGGCGAACACGGTGGCCGGATCGAAGCCCTCAGCGATGGCCCCGGCACCGGCAGCACGTTTCGCATTCATCTCCCCAGACGCGCCACGGAGTCCTCCGTCGCCGCGTGAACTCAACACCCAGCGCGTGTTCAAAGGTTTACCCACTACTTAATCTCTTGGCCATTTTTGGAGTGCGGGGATTTATCATCGCTTTCTTTTCTCGGCTTCGGCCCGCAGTTTTGCTGCCCCACCACACGGCTGAGTCCTTTCAAAAATGACAAACACGTGAACAGACAGCGGCAATCAATTGCCGCAGTCCAAATGAGATGGCAAGTATCGAGCTAATGACCACTCGCCAAATCACGTTGCTCCCTTTTTCCCCTTCTGATATCACCCGCCGCCCCTTCCACCGCCACACGGCATACACCGCCATCCGACATGCGTCGGCTCACTGACAGGGATGTCACGAGTAGGGCCAGGAGATCGCCCGTTGTCTGCTGCCGCGACCAACAAGCTGCGTGTTCTGTTCGTGGATGACGAACAGCTCATTCGCGATGTAATGAAGATCGAACTGCCACGCATGGGCCACGACTTGGTTCTCTGCGAAGACGGCCATGCCGCGTTGAAGGCCCTCGAACTTCAAACCTTCGATGTGGCCATCGTCGATCTGCGGATGCCCGGCCTGAGTGGTTGGGACGTGATTCAGCACATCAAGAAGGTCTCGCCCGAGACCGAAGTCATCATCAGTACGGCTCACGGCGACGTGGATGCTGCGATCCAGGCCGTGCGTGCGGGGGCTTACGATTTCCTGCGCAAGCCGTGCAAGCTGATCGACATCAATGCCTCGCTCAAGCGAGTCGCCGACAAACGGATGCTGACCAATAAGACGATCGCTCTCGAATCGAGACTGAAGGCGGTCGAAGGCTCCCCCGATTTGATCGGCCGCACGCCGGAGATGCTCCGCGTGAAGAAGCTGTGCGAGAAGATCGCTCCGACCGATTCGAGCGTTCTAATCCTCGGTGAGACCGGCACGGGGAAGGAACTCGTCGCGCGACGCATTCACGATCTCAGTCAGCGGTCCAAGATGCCGTTCGTCGCCGTGAACTGCGGCGCGTTGCCCGAGAACCTCGTCGAAAGCGAGTTGTTCGGACATCGCAAAGGAGCGTTCACGGGAGCCGACACGCCTCGCAAAGGACTGCTCGAAGTCGCCAATGGCGGGACGCTGTTCCTGGATGAGTTGGGTGAACTCGACAAGTCGATGCAGGTCAAACTGCTGCGATTCTTGGAGTCCGGTGAAGTGCGGCGCGTCGGTGAGAACGAAGCCTTTCACGTCGATGTTCGCGTCGTCTGTGCGACGAACTGCAACCTCCAGCACATGGTCGTCAATGGCTCGTTCCGCGAAGACCTCTACTTCCGCGTCAACACGTTCGAGATCAATCTGCCGCCGCTGCGTGAACGCAAGGACGACATCCCCGAACTCGCACGAACGTTGATCGCGCGGCATCTCAAGCGCCGCGACGTGCCGGAAAACATGCTGTCCCCCGAGACCGTCCAAGTGCTCAAGCTGCACGATTGGTCGGGCAACGTGCGCGAACTCGCCAACGCCCTCGAACACGCGGTCATCATGTCCGATGGCGGCATCGTTCAGCCGGAAGACTTGCCCAGTGGCGTCCTGCGTCACGCGGCGAATGCGGGTCTCATCAAACCCGCGACCGTCGAGATGCCGACACATCCGAAGACCCTGCGTGAGATCGAAATGGACGTGATCTATCGCGTGCTGGACAAGCATCAAGGCGACAAACCGAAGGCCGCCACGGAACTCGGGATCGCCCTGAAGACGCTCTACAACAAACTCAACGGCGACCAAACCAAGGCCGCCGGTTGAATCTGTTTGGGACCGTTACCGAGTCGCGTCATCTCGGCTTCTGCCAACTTTGGAGTGCGGGGATTCATCACCGCTTTCCTTTCTTGATTTCGGACGGCGTTTTTGTCGCCCTCAGTGTCGTGTCATCAATCACGAACACGAGAAATGAAAGCGGCAATCAATCGCCGCAGTCCTAATGAGATAACCACAGCCGAGTCGAGAGCGAACTCACTTCACCTCGCGGATGCGGACGTTCTTGAACTCCGTCCACATCGGCTTGCCCGCGTGCAGTTGCAGCGCGAGGACTCCTTCCTTCAATGCCAACTCGGGATGGTTGTCGGTGAAGTCGAGGATCAGCACGTTGTTGAGATAGTGCTGAATGTGATTCCCCTTCGCGATGATGACGACATCGTTCCAGTCATCCAGCTTGAAGAGCTTCTCGAACGCGGCGGCATCGACGAGATCGGCCTTCACGACCTTCTTGCCATCGGCCTCCCACGTCGCCTGTTCTCCGGCGAGACAGATGCGCCCGCGCTTGCCCCCTTCGTCGTAGATGAAGCCCGCCACGTTCGGCAGCTTGTTCTCGTTGCGGAGTTCATGTTGATAACCGCGCACGACCCACGCATTGCCGAGTTTTCCTTCGGTGATGTGCTTCGACCGGTACTGAATTCCCGAGTTGTTCGTCGCATTGCAGCGGAACGACAACCGCAATTCAAAATCCTTCGTCGAGCCGTCTTTCCAAATGATGAACGTGTTCCCCTTGGCAGGATTGTCGGCGGTGGTCTCACCATGCACGACGCCGTCCTTCACGCTCCACAACGACGGATCGCCATCCCACCCCGAGAGGTCATTGCCATTGAAGAGCGGCTTCATCCCCGCGACTTCCGCCGGAGCCATGACCGCAGTCTCAGCCCCCAACGCACACATCGAAATCAAACCGGCAGAAATCAAACAGACTGCCACCCGGACCACATCGCGAAACATGTTGTTCTCCAAAAGAAGTTGATCGAGCCACCGCCGCGTTATACGGCGTGCCGCCGAACAGGGGCATCTGCCCAATGGCACTTACTTGAGTAACCCGCAGCGTGAGCGAGGGAGGGCGACCCTCTCCCCCCGAGGGCGGGCGGGAGAGGGAACTAGAACAAAGACCACCACGGAACGACAGTACGTTCGTCCCCATTCAACCAGTCACACACCTCCCTAAAGAATCTAACGATGACGAACTGTAGACCTCACGCCACAACGCTGCTGTTTGTGTTGTCTCTGATCGCATCGTCACTCTGCCGCGCGGAGGAACCCAAAGACGTTTCGGCCGAACTGGCGGCAGTGGCCAAGCAGCACAAGGTGCATGGGCTGGCGGTCGCGGTGGTCGAAGGGGAGCGGCTTACGAAGCTCGGAGCGACCGGAATTCGCGCCAACGGGCATGAGGCCAAAGTGACGGTCGATGACCTGTGGCATCTCGGTTCCTGTACGAAGGCGATGACCGCGACGCTGTGTGCGCGGCTCGTCGAGCGGGGTTTGCTCCGGTGGGACATGACGGTGGGGGAGTCGTTCGCGAACGATGTCGCGCGGGTTCACATCGACCTGCAAAAAGTGACGCTCGAACAACTGTTGTCGCATCGCGCAGGACTTCCGGATAATCCACCTCCGACCGTCATGAGAAAGATGCTCGCCAGCGGAGAAGGTCGCGCGGCGAGAGAACTGCTCGTCTCAGACGGCATCTTGGAGAAGGGACTCGAACACCAACCCGACACCAAATTCTTGTACTCGAACTTCGGGTTCATGCTGGCCGGGATGATGGCCGAGCGAGCAACGGACAAAGAGTGGGAGACGCTCATGCGCGAGGAGTTGTTCGAGCCGCTCGGGATGAAGTCGGCCGGGTTCGGTCCGCCGGGATCGGCCGATGTCGTCGATCAACCGCGCGGACACGGCTTCTTCGGGAACGCGCTTCCGCCCGGTCCTCAAGCCGACAACCCGCGCGGCTTGGGGCCAGCGGGAACGGTCCATTGCTCGATGGCCGACTGGTCGAAGTTCGTCGCCCTCCATTTGCAGGCAGCACGCGGTGAGAGCCGGTTGCTCAAGCGAGAGTCCTTTCAAAAACTGCACGCGCCGCGCGGCAACGACAAGGATGAATACGCCCTCGGTTGGATCGTGGCCGATCGTCCGTGGGCTGATGGTCTGGTCCTGATGCACAACGGCTCGAACACGCGCTGGTTCGTGGTGACCTGGCTGGCTCCGAAAAGGAACATGGCGTTTCTCGCGGCGTGTAATGTCGGCCCCGCTGCGGGAGGAGCCGCGACCGATGCGGCTGTCGTGTTGATGCTTCAACAGGCG
>JAYVOX010000400.1:0-21873 GCA_043757695.1 Schlesneria sp. | reverse complement strand
TTTGACGGAGTCAGTCGCCCCGCATCGGCTAGCCCCGCCACGGGATCGCATGAAAGCCACGCACTCGAACAGGATGAGATTCTCACGAAAACCATCGGAGCCTCGAACAAGCCACGCGCGGCTCATTGAACGTGACATCGTTCTTCGCTCGAACCGCTTGGATCACTCCCGCATCGCGACCATTCACGTTGCCTCAACACAGTCTCCCTCGAATCAGGAAGTGTCATGACCGTCGAAGTCAAAGTCCCCAGCTTTGGTGAGTCCGTATCCAGCGTGGTCTTGGTCGAGTGGCTCAAGCAAGTAGGCGAGGCCGTCGCATCGGGTGAAGAACTCGTCGAGGTTGAGAGTGACAAGGCCACGAAGAAGTGCGTCTCGCCTTCATCCGGCGTCGTCACACAATTGCTCAAAGCCGCAGGCGATTCGGCCGACATCGGTGAAGTGATCGCCCTCATCGACGAGAAGGCCGTGGCGGCGAGTCCTTCCGCAGCGGCTCCGGCGGCACCGCCAGTCGCCTCGACAACACCGGCAACTTCGGCGGCGGGGCATGTCATGCCAGCGGCGGCTCGCGCGTTGGCCGAAGCGGGCGTCTCAGCGTCGCAAGTCGCGGCGACTGGCCCCGGCGGACGACTGTTGAAGGAAGATGTTCAGCGTCACGTCGCGGCTTCCGCAGCACCGGCCGCAGTGCCGAGTGTCATCGTGAAGCCTGCGGAAACGAAGTCGGCTCCGGCAGAACCGCCGCGCACGATCATCACGAAGTCCTCCGGTGAGCGATCCGAAAAGCGGCAGGCGATGAGTCCCATTCGTAAGCGGATCGCCTCGCGGTTGAAGGAAGCTCAGCAGAACGCGGCATTGCTGACGACGTTCAACGAGGTTGATATGTCCGGGATCATGGCCCTCCGCAAGCAGCATCAGGACGCCTTCACCGAGCGGTACGGGATCAAGCTCGGGTTCATGTCGTTCTTCGTGAAGGCCAGCGTCGATGCTCTCGTGGCGTTCCCGGCGATCAACGCGGAGATTCAGGGGACCGAAATCGTTTATCACAATTACTGTGACATCGGCATCGCCATTGGTGGCGGCAAGGGCCTCGTCGTACCGGTCCTCCGCAGCGCCGAACGGATGGGATTTGCCGAGGTCGAACTGGCCATCGCCGAGTTCGCGAAGAAGTCTCAGAACGGAACGCTCAGCCCACAGGAACTGACCGGCGGAACGTTCACGATCACGAATGGCGGGGTCTACGGTTCGCTTCTTTCGACGCCGATCGTCAATCCGCCTCAGAGTGGAGTCCTCGGAATGCACGCCATTCAGGATCGTCCCGTCGCGCGAGACGGCCAGGTTGTGATCCGCCCGATGATGTACATCGCCCTCACCTACGATCACCGCATCGTGGACGGACGCGAAGCGGTGACGTTCCTCAAGCGAATCAAAGATTGCATCGAGAATCCGGTCCGTCTGCTGCTCGATGTGTGACGGTGTTTCCGTAGGGTGCGCCAAACAGGGCCTTACCGATCACGGTCCCTCTTAAACCGCAGAAAGCGAATGGCAGAAAGATTGGGGGTAGAAAAATGAAAACCAAATTCGGTCGGTCATGATGACTTTCAATCACGACCTGCCTTCCATTTTTCTACCCCTAATTTTTCTGCCATTCGCTCTTCCTCGTGTTCTAGGAAAACGACCGTTCCCTTCCCGAAACAAATTCCGCCTGATCGCCGCCCCTCGTCAGCCCCAAGTTTGCATCGCCCAACCCGACTCCGACTGAAGTGAACGTTACGGAAGAAGCTGCAAAATGTCTCAACACGATTTGATTGTCATTGGTGCGGGACCGGGTGGATATGTCGCGGCCATTCGTGCGGCACAACTGGGGCTGAATGTCGCGGTTGTCGAGCAGGAAGGGGCTCTCGGCGGGACGTGTTTGCGGGTCGGCTGCATCCCCAGCAAGGCGCTGCTCGAATCGAGCGAACTCTATCGGCTGGCCAGCGATCATCTGGGCGAGTTCGGCGTGAAGGTCTCCGGCGTCGAGCTCGATCTGCCTGGCATGATGCAGCGCAAGGACTCGATCGTTGCGGGTCTCTGCAAGGGGATTGAAGGTCTGTTCCGCAAGAACAAGATCACGCGGTATGTCGGTCATGGTCGGATCGCTGCGCCGGGGCGAGTCACCGTGGATGGCGCACAGCCGCAGGAACTCACGGCCAAGAACATCCTGATCGCAACGGGCAGCCGTTCCGCGCCGCTGAAGGGTGTCGAAGTCGATGGCGATCTGATCGGGACGAGTACCGAAGCCCTCAAGTATCCCGGCGTGCCCGGCCATCTCGTTGTGATCGGTGCGGGAGTGATTGGCTTGGAACTCGGCTGCGTCTGGTCGCGGCTCGGCTCGAAGGTGACCGTACTCGAATACCTGCCGCGCATCCTGCCGGGCATGGACACCGAGATCGCGACCGAGGCGCAAAAGATCTTCACGAAGCAGGGGCTTGAGTTTCGACTCGGCATGCGCGTGACGGGTGCTCGTGTCAAAGACGGCCGCTGCGTTGTCGAGTGCGACGGCCAGCCGCCGATTGAGTGCGACCGCGTGTTGCTCGCCGTCGGTCGCATTCCGAACACGGACGATCTCGGTTTGGAGAAGCTCAATGTTGCTCGCAATCAGCGCGGCTTCATCGTCGTGGATCGCACGTTTCAAACTTCGATCCCTGGCATCTACGCGATCGGCGACGCGATCCCCGGCCCGATGCTCGCGCATAAGGCTGAGGAAGAAGGAGTCGCTTGTGCGGAGTGCCTTGCGGGCAAACATGGTCACGTCAATTACGACGCGATCCCCGGCGTGGTCTACACCGACCCCGAAATCGCCAGCGTCGGCAAAACGGAAGAACAGCTCAAAGAGTCGGGCATCCCGTATCGCAAGGGTGTCTTTCCCTTCATGGCCAATGGTCGCGCAAAGGCTCTCGGTCAGACGGACGGTCGCGTGAAGATGCTGGCCCACGCCGAGACCGATCGAGTACTCGGGGTTCACATCATCGGACCGCGAGCCGGCGATCTGATCGCGGAAGCCGCTGCCGCCATCGAGTTCGGAGCCAGCAGCGAGGATATCGCCCGCACCTCACACGCTCATCCGACACTGGCCGAAGTCATCAAGGAAGCGGCCTTCGCCGTCGATGGCCGCGCGATCCACATGTGATCGCGACCGATCGGTGGTTCGGTGGCGAGTGCTTTAGATTCAACGCGAGTTGCAATGCGAGTCATGGAATGCCTCGCCTACGTAGCTCAGTCATTCCATGACTGAGATTGTTTGCGATGGCAACCACCTCTAGCGACCGCACCTGAGCTTGGGGCGGCACCATGTCTCCCCCATGATTTCTGATTCGCCAACCACGGACGAACCCAACCAAAACTCGCTCTGGCCAGCGGCCATGAGTTGGTTCGATCTGACGCTGCCGACGCTGGCCGAGAACCTCGCGCTCGACGACGTGTTGCTGGCGGAGGTCGATGCTGATCGCGCTCGCGGGCTGTTGCGGTTTTGGGAACTCGACAACTATGGAGTCGTTCTCGGGCGTTCCAATCGGGCGGAGACCGAAGCCGATGTGGAGGCCTGTCGTCGCGAGGGCGTTCCGATTCACAGACGTTCCAGCGGGGGAGGAGCCGTGGTGATTGGGCCGGGTTGCCTCGCCTATTCGCTGGTCATCCCGTTGACGGACGAGCATCGCGCGCTGGGAGTCGCCTCGCTGACGAAGCGGCTGATGGAACGGATCGCTCTCGGGCTTCAATCCTCCCTGCCAAACGCGGTCGCTTGCGGGACGAGCGATCTCGCCGCCGACGGCTTCAAGTTTTCAGGCAACGCCCAGCGCTGGCTTAGCCGGACGTTCCTGCATCACGGCACGATCCTGTACGACTTCGATTTGTCTCGCATCGACCGCTATCTCAGAACTCCGTCGCGCCAGCCGGACTACCGCGACGGGCGCGATCACTCGGCATTCGTGCGGAACGTTGATGCCGATCGCGACACGCTGATCGACCTTTTGGCCAACTCCTGGCACGCTCTGCCCGGCGCGTGTTCACCGGCCTCAGTCGCTCGCGTCGAGCAGCTCGTTCAGGAGAAGTACAGTAGCGCCGACTGGTCGATCTTGTTATGACGTGCCTCATCGGTACCAACCGTAGCCCCCCTTTCAACGTGAGTCACTCATGGATGCCAAGTACGCCATTGCCGACACCTCGAACATTCTGTCCCCGGCTCTGCTCGTTTACCGCGAAATCGTGGACCGCAACCTGCGGAAGATGATCGCGATTGCGAAGGACGTGCGGCGGCTGCGGCCTCACTGCAAGACGCACAAGATGCCCGCCGTCACCAAAATCGAACTGGCGATGGGGATCACGAAGCACAAGTGCGCGACATTCGCCGAGGCCGAGATGCTGGCCGAATGCGGTGTCAAAGACATCTTTCTGGCGTACAACCTCGTCGGGCCGAACATTGGGCGCGCTGTCAAATTCTTGCAGAAGTATCCCGACGTGAAGTTCGCCGTCACGGCGGATGACTCGCTGATGATCGCGGCTCTCAGCGACGCGATGCGGGTGGCGGGAACGACGATTCACGTGCTGCTCGATCTCGACTCGGGACTGCACCGCACGGGAGTGACCGCAGATCCGCAGGCGGCCGAGTTGTACCAGCAGATCATCGACTCACCCGGTTTGGAACCGGGCGGCCTTCATCTTTACGACGGCCACAATCATCAGACCAACCTGGCCAAACGCACCGCTGCGGTGCAAGTAACGTGGGAACCGGCCGCTCGCTTGCGGGACGAGTTCGTCTCGCGCGGCTGGCCGGTGCCGAGCATCGTCTGCGGCGGAACGGGATCGTTTCCCGTCTACGCGGCGATGACTGATCCGGAAATTGAACTCGCGCCGGGAACGTGCGTCTTCCACGACACGGGCTACGGCGAGAGCTTTCCCGACATGAGCTTTGAGCCGGCGGTCGTGATGCTCACACGAGTCATCTCGCGCCCCGCACCCGATCGCGTCACGTGTGACCTCGGCAACAAATCGGTCGCGTCGGACCCGCCAAGGGGCCAGCGAGTGACCTTCCCCGACCTGCCGGATGCCGAACAGGTGCTGCACAACGAAGAACACCTCGTCTTACTCACGCCGCTCGCCGAGCGATATCAACCGGGCGACGAATTGCTCGCAATCCCAAAGCACGTCTGCCCAACCTCGGCCTTGCACAAACAGGCGTATGTCATCGAAGGGGGACGAGTGGTTGAGATGTGGGACGTGACGGCACGCGATCGATGTTTGACGATCTGAGGCAGGAGTGAAGGTCATCTACTCGAAGTTGCTCCATACCGGTAAACTTTGCGCGTGATGCCGCCCCACTCGATGCGAGGTTGACAAATCATGCAGCTTACCGTGGAAGTCGAACAGGAAGCGGACGCTCGCTGGCTGGCCGAGATCACGGCGTTACCCGGCGTGCTGGCCTATGGCAACACGCGTGATGAAGCCATCGAACGGGCGCAGGCCCTCGCTCTGCGCGTTCTGGCGGATCGGCTGGAACACGGGGAACCGGTCACGCAAATGGACGATCTGTTTGCGGTGGCGCCATGAGTTCGTGGCCATCGACGAAAGCGCGGCGCGTACTCGCGGCGCTGCTTCGAATTGGCTGGTCTGTCAAACGCGAAACGGGTGGATCGCATCGCGTGCTGGAGCGGATCGGCTGGTCAGATTATGTCTATGCGTTTCCCGACGGGGACGAAATTGGGCCGCGCATGTTGGCTCGCATCTCTCGACACACAGGCCTGACGCCTGACGACCTTTGAAACGGCTCGCCTGATTCCTGCTTCCAACCACTCTTGTCACGAAACGATTCCATGACGCTCGGTAGCCGCTTCTCGACCGGCATTCCACAACTCGACGAACTTCTCGGTGGTGGGTTGTTGCCGGGAGCACTGACCGTCGTCATGGGGGCGACCGGGATTGGCAAGACGCAGCTTGGATTGCAGTTCGCACATGCGGGGAAACAGCAGGAGGGGCAGAGCGGCATCCTGTTTGACATGGCTTCGCGCGGGGACGGCCAGAACCACGGAGACTATGCACTGCGGATGTTCGATTGGATTCTCAAGCAGCGTCAGATTGACGAGCCTTGTGCGCCCGACGACATCTGGGACTGCGAGCGGATGCGGTCGGACTACTTTCACATCTTCGATCGCTCCGGACGGCGCGTCTCGATTCGCGATCTCGAACCCGATCAGTGGGCCGAGTGGCGGATCGAACTGAACCGGAAGCTCGATCAGGCGATCGCCTTTTTCTATGGCAACTTCGTTCACGGCGTGCGGCGCTGCGTGATTGATGGCGTCGAGCCGACTGATCGGGCCAGCGACTCGTTCCAGTTCCACGTGTTCGATTACATCTACCACCAGATTCTGCACAAGGATGCCGACTGGGTCGCGCGCGATCTGTTCCGCATCCACTTCCGGGCGAACGAGCCTGCGGTCATGAACCATCTCTACGATCATCAACAACTGGCGACGATGCTGCTCTACACGTCGCACGAAGTACTGTTGGATGAGTTGATCTGCCGACCAATCGAAAGTGGCGATGAGCTGTCGAACGCCAACACGATCATCCTGATGGGCAAGGTGCGCGACGGACTCAAGATGAGACGCGCGTTGCACGTGGCCAAGCATCGCGGCAGCGCGTGCAGCGACAGCATCGTCCCGTTCGAGATCACCGATCGCGGGTTGACGATGCTCGACGACTGAAACGGCACTCGTAGGAGGGCACTCTTGCCCGTCCGTCTTTGATTCCCCAAAACGGACGGGCAAGAGTGCCCATCCGACCAGCGATCAACGCGAACATCCCGGCTGCTCCGAGCGGCCGGGGTGTTGTTGATGCGGCTCGTGAATCGAGACGGCTCGTTACGGTGCGGTCTTCAATGTTGGTCTGGGCGGGACAACCGTCTCGTTCGCATTCGCCTCTGACGCTTCTGGCGGATTGGGGACGGGGGCCGCAGGGATCGGTTGTTGTGCCGACTCCGGCCCGTCTTGAGTTTGGAAGAGCCCCAACCCCGCATCGGACGGCTTGAACTTGTAGCGAGATGACGTGAGCGTGTACTGCGACACGAGGCCCGGTGAGGACTCGAACTCAATCGTCCACGTGCGGTCGTTTTTGAACTTCTGTTTCGTACCGGGAGTCATCGTGTACGGATGGCCGTTCAACGTGTACCGCACGTCATTCAAATTGGCGGCCGGGCTGAAGAGCATGATCTCGCCTCCATCCGCGATGGGGGTTGGACTGGAAGGGATGCTGGACCCGCTCACGTAGCTCGGTTGCGGTTGGAATTGCGGTTGAGCATAGACCGGCTGCGGCTGTACGTAGACCGGCTGTGGTTGATAGACCGGGTAGGGTTGCACGATGACCGGTGCCGGGCGATAGCCGCCGTATCCGGGACCGTATCCGTATCCGGGGCCATAGCCACCGAACCCCGGACCATACATTGGACCATTGCCGATCCCGATCCGAACGCCGCCGCTGCCGAGCGAGATGCCGCCACGAATCCTCGGGTCTGCCTGAACATCGGCGGGAGTCATCCCGCCCGCGATGACCACGATTCCCCACACTGCCCACGCATTGAACTGACGCATGATTTGCCCCCTTGCTGAAGAACGCCGCCGCAGTACCTGACACGACTGCGGCACGGCGCGAACTCTAGGACGACGAAGCTCATCAAGGCAAGAGGTGTTTGTCGTGCGTCGAACAGCATCAAGGCCTGCGAGCGAGTTCTGCTGGTCGTCAGTGGCGAGGCCGACCGCGAGGGCGATCGTTGAGCCAGCGGTCGATGCTCTCGGGCGAGTCGAGTTCTCGTTGCAGATCATCGACCCGTTGTTGCCACGGATCGGACGGACAGTTGCTGGAGTCGGCGGCTTCTTCGATGGCCATCGTGTCGATGTCGATGGGACCGAACTCGCGCAGCCAGTAACTCACATCGGGGCTGGCTGTGGGCGTAGGCGAAGTGTCGTCGCGACCCGGCGTTGTTGGGGGCAAGGCCAGAGGCCGTTGTTGGCCGCGCCGTGAGATACGCGCGAGAAACGCTTCACTGTCGAGCGCTGCAGCACGACGACTGCGTGCCGCCCGGTGCAGGCGATGATCGCTCGACACGACCGTCAGGTTGCGCGCGGCCGAGTGCTTCGCGACCAATTCTTCGATCAGTTCGTCCGCCTCATGCCCCGGTTCGGCGAACAAGACCGCCATGCCGTCGTACTCAAATTGGCTGTCGAGTCCACGCGGAGCTTCGATCGCATCGAACACGATCGTGCAACGTTGACGCTCCTCGGTCGAGAGACGTTCCGCGAGCAGGACCAGCAGCCGTTGTCGCTGACGATGCAAGTCGCCCTGCTTGTAGTTTGCCAACGCCAGCCCCGCCGCGTGCAGCAGGTTGTAGCCATCGACGATGAGAAACGGGATCGCTGCCATGAGGTCTGCATCACAATCAAGTCGGTTGAGACACCAAGACCGCTTGGTAGTGCGAACAGAGGCCGTGCAGTCGCTCCCACGTGAAGATGCCCGAGGCGTGACGGTCGGACCAGATGATGCGCAGAGCGTAGTTGCCCGCGTAACTGAGTTCCGTCGGTTGAATGTCGTCCGGAATCCACTCGGGCTGCAGGATGCGTTCGCCGGTGATCTCATGCACGCACTCGGCACACGGGCACTCGGATCGCACCAGCTTGAAGGGGAGTTGAAAGGTCTTGCCGTCGGTCCAGGTGATCTCGAAGGCGGATGAGTCCTTCAGGGCGCGGAGAGCCTGTGGGATGAGTTGCATAGTGGGGCGAGTTCAGTCAGTGCGAAGAGTTTGTCGGGAGTGAGGATGGGCGTTGGCAGTCAGAGTCACGAGCGTGGAGCAAATCGACAACCTGCCTCACGACTCCGTTGAACTCGGTCAGTCGCGCCACGGATGGGCGATCTGTTTCCAATACTTGTCGAACGCGTCGGGTGTGAAGTGCGGATCGTTGTCAGAGTCATGGCACTTCGCGCAACCGCCGTTACGAGCGGCCTCTAATGTTTGGCGGACGGAGGTTCGCCCCGCTTGCAGTTCGGCGTCGGTGACGCTCGCGGCATCGTTGGCGAAGCGTTCTTGCAGGCTGACGTGATGGCTACCGGGACCGTGGCAGTTCTCGCATTGCTGGTTGAGCAAATGCGGCGTCCGTTCTTGGCTGAAGTAGCCGCTGTCGTAACGCAGCATCTGTTGCGGCTCCCAACCGGTGACGTGACACGCGAGGCACTCAGGGTCGTGGATGCGCGCGATCGGATCGACATCGCCCGCGCGACCCGAGATGAGCGATTGGAACGCCTTTGCGTGAGGCGTCTTCTTCCATTCTGCAAATGCCTTCGTGTGGCACTCACCACATTTTTCGGCACCGACGAACGAATGACCTGACGGATGCTTGATGAGCAACTCTTCCGAGGTGGCAATCGCTTCGTCGAGGAGTTGCTGTTGGTAGGTCTTCATCAACTCGCGCATCGCCGGATGGTTCTGGAACCGTTGGTCGTCGAGCGCCACGAGGTCATACCGGAACGGTTGTTCGGCGTTGTCGGGAAAGTAGCCAAGGACGCCGACCCGCTTTCCCTTGTGCCCCGCTTGCAAGACCCACGTTTTACCGACAACGACGGGAGTCTTGTCTGCTTCTTCGGGACCACCTGCTGTCAGGACGATCTGGAACTCGGGGAATTTCTCGGCGAGGGCCTTCGCTTCTTCCGGACTACCATGTGAAAGCAACACCAAAAAATGAGGCTGCTCGGCCTTCAATGCCGTGATGGCAGCGGGCAGGACATCTTCCGGATTGCGAATGGTGATGTTGCTCATCGCACCAACGGGAGCGACTTGATCGCGCAGGCTGGCTCCGACGACGGCGGTCACGCCGACTTTGATCGCTCCGACTTGAACGATGCGGGACGCGAGCGGCCAGCCATCCACCGGCGGGTCGTACAGCGCGACGTTCGCGCCGAGCAGTCCCACGGTCTTCCGCGCCTCTTCGGGGTCGGACACCATCTGTTGGAGCAGAAAATCGGCTCCGAGTTTGAGTTCTTCCAACCCCACTGCGGCCACGCCGTAGTTCAGCTTTTTGAATGCCTCGAACAGCGCGAGGTACTTGATCTGATCTTGTCGCCGGTTGCGTTTGGGCGTGCCGCCGACATCGAGTCCCGATACGGCCCACTGACGTTCTTCGGTGAGGATGCGCACGAGATCGGCGCGCCGCGCCATGCCTCCGAGTTGGTGAATGCTGCAACCGCACGGTTCGAGATACCCGTGTTGCTCCCCCGTGAGCAGCAGCACGGCAGCGGGAGACTTCCAGTCGGCCAGCAACGGCTCGGGCGGAGCCTCTGCTGCGGGCGTCCCTTTCGCTGGAGCGGCAGCGTTCGTCTGTGTTGTCACGTTGGCTGTGCCACCCACCGGGGCGGGCGGCTTCGGAGGCGTGGCGGGACAACCGGTGGCGATGACGAGTGTCATCATCGCGAAGACCGACAATCGTCGTGCTGTGAGAGGTGTGCCTCGCTGCGTCGCGGACATGTCGATCCTTCTTGGAACGTGACTCGTGCCGAATGAACTTCCGTGTTGAATATTTCCCGACGCGAACAGTGACCGTGCGATGCAGGAGTGCAACGCGACCTTTTCCGTTACCGACGCAGCGGGTTGGTGGTTAGATCGACCGCAGACCTTCTGATCGCGACGGTAGGACAGGCATTCTTGCCCGTCTGAATTTCGCGCCAACAGCACGGTGACAACGGCAGGACGGGCAAGAGTGCCCATCCTACAAGTCACGCTCGTGTCGCCGGAACAAGCTCCATGATCTGAACGAGGCGACTTGCTAACGAGTGCGGCAACAGGCCGTCAAGTCCGAGACCGACAGATGTTGTTCTCGGTAAGAGCGATCGGGCGAAAGAGTTGGGGTTGGATCGAACGCGGTCTGCAACTGCGATCAGATCGCGTGGTAACTGATGAAGAACCGGTACTCGGTGGCCTGGGGATGATTGAGCTTAATGCGGATGTCTTCGGCATCTTCTCCGCGATGTTTGGCGGATCGGCCGGGAGGGATTTCGATCTCGACCTCATACATTTTCGACTTGCCGATCGGTTTGCCAGTCGGCGAGAACTGCAGTTTGGCGGTGTTGTACTTCTGCTCGATCGACAGCACTTCCAGTTCCCCTTCCAAGTCGCGGACGTAGAGGAAGAGCTTGGCTTTGGCCCCTTTGTTGGCTGGGAATTCTCCCAGCGTGATGAAGTTGCTTTCCGGGTTCCATTTCGGGCCTTTGAACTCGATCGGTCCCGATTTCTGGCCTGCCAAGCCGAACTCGATCTTGGTCTCTCCGTTGTGCGGTGAGACGAGCCTCACCAAATCCCGTAGCGGACCGAGTGGGCTGTCCGCTGCCACGGTGACGGTAATCTGCTTACCCGACTTCGCCTTCAACTCGGCGAGCGTTTCGGGCGTGGCCGGTTCCCACGTCACGGCCACTTTCGGGTTGGAACACTCGAACCGGTCGATCGTGACTTCGTCGAGGATCAGCGAATAGAGCGTGCCGCGCACGATGGTCGGTTCGTTCGGCAAAAGATCGCCGACGATCCAAGCACCATCCGGAGTCAGTCGGAGTGGTCGATCGACCTGACCTTCGATCGACAGTTCAATTCGCGTGTTGTCGGGGTCGGTCGTAAAGACTTCGGCCCATTGGCGGAATTTCTCGTTGGGCGACTTGATCTCCCATTGGATCGTCACGTCCACGGTCTCACCCGGCAGGATGTCGTCCTCGCGTGAGACTCCACCGACCGTGCATTGAGAACACGAAGTCTTTCCCGTTCTGACTCGCAACGGCCCGGCCCCTTCGTTCTTGATGACGAAGACATACGACCCTTTGGAGCCGAGAACCACGGTGCCGAAGTCATGCTTGGTTTCATTCACCACAGCTTTTCCGAACGGTCCCTTTGTGGGCAGTTCCAAGCCGCTCGGAACGGCTGAGGCAGGCGACCCGGCAGAGATCGGTATCGCAGGCACGATGCCCTGATAACGACCCAACCAAACGGTGACACTCAGAGCGACGACGGCGAATGCGGTCGTCAACAGCACGGCAACAGGCTTCATCAAAACGTCCTCAATACGTCAGCAGTTTGAAATTGAAATCGGAAGGCATTTGCGGGGAGATTCAGGAATGAATCGGGGGTGTCTAAACCTCGCGCGGGCTGAAGTGAGACGTAGCTGCACCTCGCCAGAGTGCGGGTATGACGCTCAAACAGCCCACGTTCTGGCGAAACGTGGCTACATTCAAAGGTCTCACTTTGGGCCGTGCAAAGTCTAAACAGACAACTCAATGGCTCGACTTATACCGCACACGATCGGCAATCGCACTTTCACGGTGACGGCGATGGCTCCTCCAATCGCTGCAACCGCGTCAGAGTCTCGGCGGTCAGATATCGGTCTACGTGCCCAAGGCGTCGGTTCAGTTCCTCTTGTTCCAACGCCCGATGCGCGGCGCTGAGTGCCTCGGCGAATTCTTTCGCCGCCGTCGCCGCCTGACTCTGTTCCGCTAGTAGCGCGGCATTTGTCGGATAAAACTCGCGGGCACGTCTCAGCCAGACCAAAGCCTGCCGAGCGTCGTCTGCTTGCAGCGTCACCTGCCATCGCGCCAGCCACCAATTTCCCAGCGTCCGTGGACCTTGGAAGTTGTGCGGGTCACGGTCCATGGAGTCGAGCAGCAGCTTTACGGCAGCCTCGAACAATTCGTTGGAACGGAAGCGATCGCGCGCCGCCAACTCATAGGCCAGCTCTGCTCGACGATGCCACGGCGTGGAAGACCATTCGTCGGCGAGACAGGCCGCGCGATAAGCGGTCTCGGCACCGGAGCGGCCATCGCGCGAAATCGCCAATCGGTTGCCCAGCTCCAGCCTCGATCGGCTTCGCGCGACAGGAACGAGCGCCGTCGCGGCAAACGCGGTCGCCGTTGCAGCCCAGCCAACCAACACCATCGCACGCAGCGGACGGAACGAGCGCGACGGAGTTGAGGCGGGTGTCACCGTGGCACGCATGGTTTCCAACGAGACCTTCTTGGTGAGCCGGGCGGCGTTAGCCCTCGGATTCGGGACGTGAAGAGTCCGAGGGCTAACGCCGCCCGGCTCGCTCGATTCAACGGGACGCGCGACTGTCTGCGGGAGGCTGAACGCGATCAAGCAGAACAGCAGTTGTAAGACCGCAGGCATCGAGATGCCTCCCGCGCCGAGCAAGTGAATGACCAGCACTGCGGCCGCAGCGAAGAACCACTGCGCGACATCAGGCGGTTCTGAAGTCGTCCCTCGTACAAGCCAACTCCATACACCCGCCAGACAGAACCAGACGCACGGCAGGACTAGCAACCGGTCATCCCACTCACCGTTCAAAACCATCGAACCGGAGAACGCCAACAGCGGCGCTGCACCCGCGAACCAGAACGGCCACGCTGATGACGCTGCGGCGGGAGACGCTGAGCGACCAAGAGTACAAGGCGAAGAAACGCGAACAGCCGTCGGTTCCGAAGCATTCTTGACGCACGACTCCTCACGCGCGTCAACCACCCGCTGGCCGAAGGTCATCGCGAGCAGCAACACCAACCCGATAAGCGACACCAGTCCGCCAGTGGCCGCGACATCGAAGAAGAGGTTGTGAGGATCGGCGATCTCTTCGCTCGCTTCGGGCAGCTTGTACTTCAAGTAGTGCTGACGGAAGTTCCCCGGCCCGACGCCCAGCCACGGATGAGCGGCCACTAAACGTGTGGTCGCTTGCCAGTACTGCAATCGGTACGAGGCCGACTTGGAAGACTCCGTCAACACTTCGATGTCCAGTCCGCCGGACTGAATCAATGCGCCGACAACCACGCCACTCAGCACGCTGCCAATTGCCAAGCACGCGATCACGCGACGGAACCATTGCAGGGTTGAGTGGCTCAGCTTCAGCGAGGCGAGCAATCGTCCTCCAATCAAAACCGCGATGCCACACGCCGTCGCGAGCAAGGCCGTGCGACTCTTCGTCAGCAGCAAGCACCACGCCATCAACACGAGGGCGGTGAGACCGAGCAGGAGCGACGCCAAGGTCTGGGCTGGGTGACTTGCGGGACTCCGACTGACTTCCTGCGCCGACTGGAGGAGACCCGCGCGTCGCCCGAATTGACGAGAGAGTCGTGCCGTGACTTGGTTCCAAGGGGACAAGCCCTGTGGGACGTGATTCAAAATCGATGCCACGGTGAGAACCAGCCACACTGCCAAACAACCGCCAAACGAATTGGCCAGTCCGAACAAACCTGCTGGCTCGCGACTGTCGCGCAGCCGCTTCTCGAACAGTGTCAGTGCTGGTCCCTCAGTCGGAATGCCCGCTGCCGCCAGCTTGCGCTGAATGACTTCGGCCTCACCTCCGGTTGCCGTCCGAAGTTGGTCGAACAGCGGCCCGAACTCGCGCACGAGCGCCGGATGAGAGACGTAGTGCTGCCAGAGACCCAACCCCGCCAGCACGCAACCCGTCAGGATTGAGGCTCGCACAAAGACTTCGCGGAACGAAGCCGATCCCATTCGCGACCTCAGGACGAACCAGACGATTCCCGCTCCGATCCATTCCCACGCCAGATTGACTGCGGCGCGCTTGTCGCCCGTGCCGACAACAACCGCGATGGCCGAGACGACTTGGCCGCCGATCAACAACAGTACGCCCGCATCACACCCGTCGAACCGCCTTCCCGCGCCACCACGTCGCCACGACAGCAGCAGCGTGACCAACCCGATCACCAGCCACAGCGCGACGATCCACAACGTCGCTCCCTCCGCGGCATCTTCCGTCGGAACGTAGAACCGGGCGAAGAACGTCAGCGCGATGAGACTGGCCAAGCAGGCATCGAGTCGCGCGGTGATGTGGGTCTGCGGTGAGGATTGGTCATTTGTCATTGGGAAGGGACTTGCACTCTGTTCGACTGTTCAACGTGGCCACACCCCAATCACAATCTCTACTTTGCACTGGCTGAAGTGAGACGTAGCTGCACCTCGCCAGAGTGCGGGTGTGACGCTCAAGCAGCCCACGTTCTGGCGAAACGTCGCTACATTCAAATGCTTCACCTTGGGCCGCGTGAAGTAAATGTCACTGCTTCCCAACGCCCTCGCTCACACTGCGGGTTGGCGTGATTCAGGGCGAGGTTCCGTCGCGAGGGGCGGCTTCCAGGATCGCGATCAAGAGCAGCAAACAGCCGACGCACGCGACGATCACGGCGGCCGCGTTCCAACTCGACACCGAGTACAGCGTCAGGCCGAGCAGCCCCGTGATGAGCGTTGCGAGGTGAACTGTGAGGACCGCTTGCACCTTCGTCAGGCCCAGTGCCACCAGTCTGTGAGAGAAGTGTTTCTTGTCCGGTTGAAACGGGCTGCGACCTTCGCGCAAGCGAATCATCACCACTGAGCAGATGTCGTACAGCGGCACCGCCAGCACACAGAACGGCGCGAGGATCACGTGTTGGTTGCGATCACTTGGCGAGTAGAACGTTCCCAACACCGTCATGCTCGCGATGGTAAAGCCGAGGAAATAACTGCCCGAATCGCCCATGAAGATGCGCGCGGGTGACCAGTTGTGACAGAGGAACCCGACCAGCGATCCGGCCACGATCAGAAAGAACCCGCCCACCAACCAGCGCGGATCGCCCGGCTTCGTAAGCATCATCACGGCGAAGACCATGCTGACGATCAATGCGATCCCGCCCGACAGGCCGTCCATGTTGTCGAGAAAGTTGAACGAGTTCACCAGTACGACGAACCAACAGATTGACAGCAATACGCCGATCCACGGGTTGCTAATGAAGATGGTCGCTCTGACGCCCGAGAGGACCACGGCGGCGGAGACTCCCAACTGAACGGCCAGCCGCGGCTTCCACGGGAGCGGTCGCCAATCGTCGATCAACCCCATCAGGGCCAGCAACGTCGCGGCTCCCAGCACGCCCCACAGTTCCTTCGCGCGAAAGGCCGCTCCTGCCAGATGCTCCCGCAGTTCGAGCGGCAACCAACTTGGCGGATTCGTTTGCCAGATGAGGACCAAAACCTGAGCGACCAACAGCGGCCCGACGACTCCGGCCCAGATGCCGATCCCGCCTCCGAGTGGCGTCGGCACGAGATGGACTTTGCGCGCCGCAGGCTTGTCGATCAAGCCGACTCGCGGCGCGATCAGTCTCATCAGGCCCGTCGTCAGAAACGACACCCAAAACGCGGGAAGCAGGCAACCGAGAATGAAAAACCACATGCAGAAAAACGCCTCATTCCTCGATCAAACTCGTCAGCCTTACACCCCGAACCGAGCGATTCAGTTTTGCTTCGTCTTCGGTTCCGGCTTCGGATCGTCGGGGTCTTGGTAGTACTTTCTGAGTCGAGCCAATTCCGTCTCCAATACTTTCCGGGCGTCCGCATAGGACGGATCGTTGTAGACGTTCTTCGTGTCGAGCGGATCGGTCTGCATGTCGAACAGTTCCCAGTCGCCAAGATGGTAGTAATGGAGCAGCTTGTAGCGTGCAGTCTTCACGCCGTAGTGGCGATGAACATCGTGCGCACCGGGGAACTCGTAGTAGTGGTAGTACAGACTCTTCCGCCAGTCGGTCGGCGTCTTCCCTTCCAGCAGCGGGATGAGACTTTGCCCCTGCATCGAAGCGACCGCCTCTACGCCTGCGGCGGCGAGAAACGTTTGCGCAAAGTCGAGGTTGGAGACGAGATCGCCATTCACCGAACCGGGCTTCGTCTTACCGGGCCACTTCACGAGGAAGGGCGTTCGGTAACACGGTTCGTACATGAACCGCTTGTCGAACCAACCGTGATCGCCGAGGAAGAAGCCCTGATCCGAAGCGTAAACCACGATGGTGTTGTCAGCCTGCCCCGACTGCTCCAGCCAGTCAAGCAACCGCCCCACTTGGTCATCGACGGCCGCGACGCATCGCAGGTAATCCTTGATGTACCGCTGGTACTTCCAGCGCACGAGTTCCTTCCCGGTGAGCTTGGCCGCTTGGAATGCCGCGTTCTCCCCGTCGTAGGCCTTGTGCCACGGGGCCAATTGCTCCGGCGTGAGATTCTTAGGAGGAGTCAATTTCAGATCGAGCGGGGTCATGTCCTTCTCGATGCTCAGCGTCTGCAGCTGCGCGGCTTGCCCGAGTTGTGAGTGATCGAGAAACAGCGTCGGTGGCTCGGGGATGGTCTCATCCTTGTAGAGATCGAAATACTTCGGTCCCGGTTGCCATTCCCGGTGCGGAGCCTTGTGCTGGCACATCAAGAGGAACGGCTTATTGGGATCGCGTTTCTTGTCGAGCCACTCCATCGCGAGGTCGCCGATGATCTCGGTCGTGTAGCCTTCTCGCTTCACGCGCTCACCGTTCGCGATCATCGGCGGGTTGTAGTACGGACCTTGCCCAATCAAAACGTCCCAGTGATCGAAGCCGGTCGGGTCGGTCTCCAAGTGCCACTTGCCAATGACCGCCGTTTGATAGCCTCCCTTTTGAAGCCGCTTCGGAAACGTCACTTGGCTGCCATCGAACTTGTCGCCGTTCTGGCGGAAGCCATTCAGGTGCGAGTGCTTCCCGGTGAGGATCGTCGCGCGACTCGGCCCGCACAACGAATTGGTGACATAGCACCGATCGAACCTCATCCCCCCGGCGGCGATCCGATCCAGATGCGGCGTCCGGTTGATCTTCGATCCGTAGCAGCTCATCGAGTGCGCGGCATGATCGTCGGTGAACAGAAACAAAATGTTCGGCGGCTGCGCGGCGAAGGTGACCGTCACGCGAAATACGACCACCCCGAGCAGACCCAACCGACTCACCAGCCGAGACAAAAAACTTCCACGCGACATGATCGAGCTTCCTGCGAAATGAACGATGAGCAAGCCAACGTCGAACGGTTGAGTGCGCGGCCGAGACTCGGTCGCCACCTCCCAATCAACGAGGCGGCGTATTGTGAGGCCGCGTCCGGGAACTTCAACCGAGTTCTCGCATCAACTAAGGGGACACGAGGCGGCGACCACCCCTTGGCGACGGCATTTGTGCGTCCCAGCAATCCTGTGAACCGATTGACCGCGCGAAACGGTCCACCCATAATCGCGCCGCCTGAACCAGCACAGAGATTGATTCTTCACCTCCCTTTTTCGGTGGCACAGCATGACGAACTGGCTCAGTCGAGCGACCGGTGCCCTTCGCACTCAGGCCCCTCCCGCGCCGGAGCCTTACGAAGTCGGCTGCGACTGCGGCGGGCGCGTCATCGGTGAGCGAACCACTGCGGCTCAACGACCGCCGTGTCCTTCCTGCGGCTGTCGCGTGTTTGTGCTTCCCGCCAACGTCTACCCCCGTTCGGTAAAGGCCGCTGCTCCAGTCACGCCGGTTCGAGATCAGCCCACCAAAACAGCGAGGAAGGGGCGCGAGTCCACCGCTCCGGAAGCCTCATCCAAATCGCCACACGCGGCCAAAGATCGAGCCAAGTCGGTCGAGGCCGCGCCGCTTGTGACCGCGACCGGGATTGCACTCGACGCGCGGACGAAGCTCTTCACCCCGCTGCGACTGATCGTGCTGGCGATGCTTGCCGTGTGCGGACTGACCGGCTGGGGACTGATTCATCGGCAGAAGATTGAAACGGCAAAAGCCATCGTGGCGAAGGCGACCGAAGAGGGAATGCGGGCCATCCGCGAAGGAGACTTCGTGGGAGCAGCCCGCGATTTGGAGCGTGCTCGAGAAGCAGTCGATCTCTTGAAGCGAACCGACGCCGAAGCGCAATCGGTGCGGCAACTCTGCCGCGAAGCGATCGCCGCACGCGGACTCGCGAATGACTCGCTCTTGGAGCTGATTCACAAATCTCTCGCCGACATCCGACCGGGCGTGATTGAAGCTCAGCGGTTCGATGGCCTCTATCGCGATTCTTGGGTGCTGTTCGATGCGACGCTGCTGGTCTCTGGAGACGCGAAGCAACCGAGTCTCGTCGATCTGGGGATTGCCCATCACGGCCGTCCCGTGCGGATCGAAACAAACTCGAACCTGATTCGTCACGCCGCTCAACAAGCCTCCGCCGACTCACTCGGTCGCGTCATCTTCGCGGCCAAGCTGTCTCGCCTCACTCCGGCACACGACGCCCAGACCGATGCGGTGCTGAAGCTCGACGATGAATCCCTATTTTTGTGGGGGACGTTCGAGACCTATGAAGCACTCGGCTACACCGAAGACGACGCCGAACTACAGCGTCACACGCGCGAACTACTCGAACGACAGCGTGAGCTGATGCAGGAGATGAAATGAGGACCACTCACCTGGCTCGAATCAATACGGGGACTGTTACGGGGAGTGCCGCTTCTGGGACGGAGGCATCTCACTCCAAGGGGGCGCGGCGAGTGGTCCTTCTAGTGCTCGTCGCCGCGATCTCGACGAGTCTCTGTTCTGCGCAGGCTCTCGCCGCCGACAACGCTTGGTCGGTCGAATTCCTCAACTCCCGCAAGGCTGAGTGGGACCAACTGGCCGGTCCCACAGTGCGCATCGAAGGGCGTGTCGGTCTGCAAGGAAAAGGTCAGTTGCGGTTGGCGAAGTGCGATCTGAACTTTCGTGCGACCGAAGCGCAGTTGCGGTCGATCAGCGGCAAGAAAACGATCGAAGTGACCGGCCGCTTCAAGCGAGAAGAAGGGAAGGTGTGGTTTGAGGTGACACAGCTTCAAGCGATCCCTTCCGACCTAGAGCAGTTCGAGTCTCGCTCCTCGAAGCTGCGAAACCCGCGTCCTGCGGAGTACTACGAGTTGGGCGACTGGGCCGTCGAACGGAGCCGCTTCTACGACGATGTCGAACTGGCCAAACGCGGAGCGGCTGCGTACTCGCAAGGTCTCAAAGCCGATTGGCGAACGCTTCCGGCGGACAATGGTGAGGCGCGACTGACGCTCGCGGTCAAAGCCAAGGAGTACAAGTTTCCGGAAGACCAACGACTGGAGTTGCTGCACGAAGGCTATCGACAGCTCTGGCAAGCGGCGTTGAAAGTCGAGCCGCCTGCGCCGGAGTCGTGGTCGCAACTCGCAGCACGTCTCGCGCAGGACTTGCCCGGCTGCACACAACCGCTCCCCGAATACCCCGCCGGTTTGAAGCAGCGCTACGACCGTGAGCCATTGACCGTCTATCGCGAAGCGACGGCGGAGACACGCGCGCAACTGCATCGAATGCTCTACGCGGCCATCGTGCTGAAGCCGATCCTCAGTGAAGCGGCCGCCGATGGTCGTGATGGCAACGTGATCGCGATCAAGATCGAAACGATCATCCCCGAGGAGAAAGAACTTGCCGAGAAGTACCGCGTACTTCGACTCACTTGGCGACTGGCGCGCGTCACCGCCGCCACGCGCCAAGAGGCAGAACAACTCGCCACCGACTATCGCACGCGACAGCAACCGGCGGTCGCGACGCAAGCCTTGCAAACGTGGTTGAAATCGCGCGAAAGCCGGATGCGCGAAGATGGCTCGCACAGTCTGTTGCAGCACGCGGAAGAGTATCTCGAACTGCTGCAAGACGCAGACAAAGCCGCCTCACTGTTGAAGGAGGCCCACAAGCTCGACCCCTCATTCGAGGATGTCACTCGCCGCTTGTCGTCGCTCGGCTACAAGCTCGATCGCGGCGCGTGGTCGAAGGACAAGGCTGCTTCCTTGTCGCCGATCATTGCGAACTCCGGGGCCAATCCGATCGGCAGCGTCACCGTCGGTATGACGGCCTCAGCCTTGAAGACGCACATGGGGGGGCAGCCCGAATCGCTCAGCCGTGCCATCACCAAATCGAGTGTGATCGAAATCTGGAACTACGGTGCCCCAGGCAATCCCCGCCTGACTTTCCACCTCGAACGAACCGGTCGCGGCGAAGCCAAAGTGATCGAGTTCATCAACGGTCGGTAGAGTCCGCTCGCGCTTGGCTGGGAGAAGGACGCCAATGCCGCAACACCGACCTTGCGGCAGCTTCTACCTGCCAACACAATGCCCGGTGCCTGCCTTTGCCATCATGAGATGACCCCGCCCGCCTTCCTCGCTGCCCACCCAACCTCACGCCTGTTCGAGGCCCCTTGATGCCTGACTTCTCGCTTCGTTCGCGGTGCTCGTTTCTGATCGCGTTGCTCTGCGCGAGCGGTCTCGGCCTCGCATCGCCCCTTCGCGTGGAAGCTGCCGACGCTGCGACACCACCTTCCGCCGTCACCTTCGAGCAGCATGTCCGTCCGATTTTGAAGGCGTTCTGTTTGGATTGTCACGGCGGCGGCGAACAGCTCGAAGGGAAGCTCGACCTGCGACTCAAACGGTTCATGCTTACGGGTGGCGAGAGCGGCTCGACTCTGAACGTGGGGCAACCTGCCGAGAGCTTGATCGTAAAACGACTCAAGAGCGGTGAGATGCCGCCCACCGAGAAGAAGGTTCCAGCCGAGCAGATAGCGATCATCGAACGCTGGATCGCAACCGGTGCGATGACCCTGCGCGACGAACCCGAATCGCTACCACCGGGACTCGGCATCACGTCCGAAGAGCGAGCCTACTGGTTCTTTCAACCGCTGCGCCGACCGAGTATTCCCGCCGTGAAGTCGCTCGCGCAGACACGCTCACCGGTCGATCTCTTCGTGCAAGCGAAGCTCGACGAACGCGGCCTCGGACTCAACGGTGAGGCCGATCGGTTCACGCTGCTCAAGCGTGCGACGTTCGATCTGATCGGGTTGCCTCCCACGCTCGATGAAACCGAACAATTTTTGAGTGACTCCGCCCCCGATGCCTTCGAGCGAATGCTCGACCGGCTGCTCGCGTCGCCGCATTACGGCGAACGTTGGGGACGGCACTGGCTCGATGTCGCGGGCTATGCCGATTCGGAAGGGGACGGCAGCGTCGATACGATCCG
>JAYVOX010000399.1:0-5728 GCA_043757695.1 Schlesneria sp. | reverse complement strand
GATACGCCGCGACGACGCGAACTCCCGCGAAGACTCCTTCGGCGTGAGGTCGATTGAGAAACTCCGTGTAGGCCACCGACCCAAAGTTATCGATGCCGAGAATGCCCACTCGAACCTTTTCGGCGGCATGACTGGTGTCATCCCAACAGACAATTCCCCACATGATGACAGCGATCAGCACAGGGAACAGACGACTTCGAGTCATGAGAACGTCCTCAAGCAAGGAACCTAAATGAGATCACAGGCACAACGCGCCGGATCCTACCGTGATGGCGGTGTCCGGACGATGGCGGCACTTCGCCTCTCCGTTCCGGTCGCTGGGGAGCGATCGAAAGTGACTTGCGAACCGCGCGCTCCACCAACGAAAAGACTCGAACGGGTTGAGCGTCCGAGTCCTGTACCGAGAGCACCGATCGATCGTTACTTGGCCTTCTTGACTTCAAAGCCGGCCTTGGTGAAGGCGGCATCGCTGAAGACCAACTCGGCCTGAGCGTCGCCCTTGGCTTCGGCTACCTTGGCCTGGCACTTCTCGCAGCAGAAGGTGACTTTGACGCCACCAACTTCAACGGTCTTGTCGGCGTTCAACGGGCCACCCGACAGCGGGCACTTGGCCTGAGTGGTCTGGCCGGTGGCGACCAACTGCTGATTGGCCTTGGTGGCGAACTTGGCGGTGTCCTTTTCAAAGGCCTTGGGGCAGTTTTCACAGCAGAAGTAGACCTTGCCCCCCTTGTAATCGACTGTCTTGTCCTGCAGGGCCGGCTTGCCCGAGACGGGACAGGTGGCCTTGAAAGACTTGTCCTTCGCCTTTTCTTCGGCGGCATAAGCGACGAGACCGACGGCCAACACGGCGGTGAACATGACACTCAAATTGCGAATCGACATGGAAGTAACCCTTTCGTTTCGATGAAAACACTGCAAGCAAAGCACTTGTAGCAGCGAGACACCCCACAATGGAGCGGCTCGAAAAATGAGAGACAGGCGAGCCTGCCAACTTGCGCCAGGAATTTAGAGCAAGAGGGACAGGCAGTAGCGAGCAGCAGCCCTGCGCGGCAAACGGATCACGTCAGCCAGCGACAGAGTCGAACGCAGCGGCCCATTGGACCTGCGAGACTCAACGGATCGTCGAGACCTTGATGCGTGGACACCGACCTCGCGCGGCAAGCCTGAACGGTCCAGACGCGCGGCATCATGGAGACCGCATTTGCGCCACGATCAACGGGGACCACAAGGATCGGCTTCGTCAGCGTCGCCACAACGACATTTCGTTGGCAGCGGCACGATGAGAGAGGGCGGCAATTCGGTTGATCCTCAGTTTTGGCAGACTCCACCGTCGCAGCGGCCAGCGTCTTCATCCGTGCGACACAGCACGGCGAGACCTTTCGTGTGGCGACTTCTGTCCGCTTGGAGCAGCACGTCGCGATCTCGGTCTGGCGAGCCGCGCTGCGAGTACAACAGCAGTCACGCAGTGCCCACGATGGACAAACCATCACGGCTGCGATCAGCAGCGTCAGCAACTTCTGTGTGAGAATCGCGCCGGACATGAGACTGTCACCGCTTGGAATTCATGGCAATGGAACGTGCCGTTTTATACTTTGCACGGCCCAAAGTGAGACCTTTGAATGTAGCCACGTTTCGCCAGAACGTGGGCTGTTTGAGTGTCACACCCGCACTCTGGCGAGGTGCAGCTACGTCTCGCTTCAGCCCGCGCGAGGCATAGAATGAACCACCCCCGGCCACGTTCGGGCAGGATCGTATCCATCCTCCTGGTCTCAGGAAAGGGGGACTTCTGAAGTCGAGGTCCGTGATCAACATCGAGTCCCAAGAATGCACGCGGGAATTCGATCGCTCCGCGAACACCCCTCACTCGGCAGTCTGTCACGAACTGACCCGACTACGGCGACTTGGGTTGTCGCTTGGGTCGGAAGAATCGCATCGACTCTTTCACGACACGGCGGCGGGAGGCGAAGCGGATGAGTACTGTCAGCCAAAAGTTTCGCCAGCCGGGAACGTAACACTGACGGCGGCGGGCCAGCGCCTGGAGAGACTTCTTCACGACGTAATCAACATCCAGCGCCGCGTGCTTTTGAAGCCAACCG
The DNA here is from genome assembly GCA_043757695.1 of Schlesneria sp. Classification (GTDB taxonomy): domain Bacteria; phylum Planctomycetota; class Planctomycetia; order Planctomycetales; family Planctomycetaceae; genus Schlesneria. The sequence continues at coordinate 3,632 of JAYVOX010000399.1, read as the reverse complement.
GGTGCGCCTGCGATGTCGAAGAAGGCGGTGCGAGTCACACCGGGACAGACCGCCGTCACCGTGATGCCGCGATCTTTCAACTCGCAGTGCAGTGACTCACTGAAGTGCAGGACGAACGCCTTGCTGGCGGCGTACGCGCCCATGTAAGCGACCGGTTGAAACGCCGAGAGCGACGACACATTCAGGATCGCGCCGTGACCGCGTGCCAGCATGTCGGGCAGCAAGCGATGCGTGAGGTCCACGGTCGCAGAGATATTCAACCGGAGCATGTTCAGCACACGATCGACATCCGTCGCATCGGCCTCACCGACGATCCCGAACCCCGCGTTGTTGACGAGCAACTCAATCGCAATTCCCTTCGCCGCGAGGTCGCTCAAAATTCGTCGCGGCTCATTCGGGTCCGACAAGTCCGCCGCCATCACCAGACAGTGCGTGCCATGTTGTGTGAGCAGTTCGGCGGCCAGCTCTTCCATCAGTTCGCGGCGACGGGCGACGAGAACGAGGTGCATCCCGCGTGAAGCGAGTTGGCGCGCGAACTCGGCCCCGAGCCCCGTGCTGGCTCCGGTCACTAAGGCCCACTGATTCGCTAGCTGCTTCCACACGCTTCGGATTCCGCGTCTTGCGTTGATGCACCTGAGAACGTGCGTTGAGAGGTCTCCGGCATCCGTGCCGAGTTTGCGATCCAGCGAGTCCGTCGAGAAGCCTTCTCGCACGGCCCCTCGTGATCGGGGCGGGATGGTAGCAGAAACCCTCGCGCGCGGCACCGAAACCGGCCCGCCGCTACAATCCGGCCCACGGCTTCGCGGTCGCGCCCAACCAGAAAATTCGCCCTCGTTTCCAACACGACGAACCTCCATCCAACACTGTTGCCACGACTGGCGTACTGTCCGGCCGGTGACACAATGCACAGGACAATGGCACTTTCCGACCTGACAACCTTCGAGTCAGATGACCTCGGCGGCGCGACGAATGAGACGCGGCTGGTCGATGAGGCGCGCCATGGCAGTCAGCAGGCGTTTGGAGAACTGGTCCTGCGTTACGAACGACGGTTGATCCGTGTCATCCTGCAATTCGTGAAGAGCGTCGAGTTGGCCGAAGACCTCGCGCAAGAAACGTTCATCAAGGTTTACGAACGGCTGGAACAGTTCGATCCGGCGCGGCGCTTTGGGCCGTGGCTCTTCCGGATTGGAGTCAATCACACGTTGGACCATCTGCGACACAAGAAGCGTCGCGGTTGGTGGCTGCTGTTCACCGATCATCGCTCAGAAAAACCTCCCGATCCCGCCACCGCCGACCCGCGACACGCTCTCGATCTCCAACAAGAAGTCGAGAAAGTCCTCGAACAAATTCCGGAGAACTACCGCATCGTGCTGATGCTGCGCGACCTGCAAAACTTCTCCACGTCTGAGATCGCAGCGATGCTCACGCGCAAAGAAGCCACCATCCGCTGGAGGCTCGCCGAAGCCCGCCGGATGTTTGAAGAAATCTGGGTCAAACGCCGCGACGCAGAACCGACGCTTCGCCGCGAACCCGAACTCAACTCAGACTCGTCCGTCACCAATGACCAATGACCACCGCGACCAAGGCTGCACCATGAACTGTGAACAATCCCGCCAACTGCTCCCCTTGTGGGTGGGCCACGACCTCTCGGACGCAACCGAAACAGAGGCTCTGCGCATCCATGTCGCCGCCTGCTCCAGTTGCCGCACGCAACACCGACGCTTGCAACAGAGCCTCGACACTCTCCAAACGATCTCGACTTCGGCAATGGAGTTCGAGACACAGCCGTATGCTCGTCCCAGTCTGTGGCCGCGCGTGGCTGCGGCGTTGCCCGAGTGGCGTCGGACGCGAGACCGCTTCAATGGTTGGATTCCTGCCGCTGCAATCGCACTCGCGGCGACGTTGATGGTCGCCGTCTCGATTTCCTCGGTGCAGCGCGAACTGGGGGCCACTCGACCGCTGACGTGGCACTTCGCCCCGTCGTCCCCTTCCGACGGTCGCAACCTGTTCGAGACCGACGCCCACTTCGCTCCCGGCGTCATTCATCATGAAAGCGACTCGCACCCGCTCCTCGTCCCGGCGGGCAACAAGCTCGTCCCCGAGTTCTAACAGCCTGTTGAAAACCGTAGCTTGGACGCCTCGTCCGAGCGAAAACCAATTGGAAACGGACGGACGAGGCGTCCATCCTACGGTTCTTCAACAGGCTGCTAAGGGTCGGACTCGTAGGACGGGCACTCCTGCCCGTCTGGTTTGAAGGCCGAAAGCCGGACGGGCAGGAGTGCCCATCCTACAACCCGAGCGCGGCTTGGCTGCGAATGAAACCGACGGCTATCATCGCCTACCGTTTCAAAGTCCACATTCGCTCGGGAGTCCTTAGTCATGCGCCACAAGTCGTGCGCGGTGAGCTTCTGTCCTCAATTGGCATTCGCTCTTGTGATGCTGGCAGTGCCGTTGGTCACGCTGGCTCAAGCCGCTCCCGCAAATGATGACTCGCCGTCGTCATCCGATCCGGCAGTCTTCCGAGTCCGATTTGAAGAGGCTGCTGACGGGAAGGCTTTCGTCGAACGAGGCTCCTCTCCCGAGAAGCCGTTCGCACCGGGACGTGTCGTCGGTGAGGTGACGTTCGGAGTACCGGGGCCTCGGCCTGCGAAATTCCCCCGATTCAAATCGGACAACTGCGCCGCGAAGTTCTCTGGCGAAGGCTCAATTCGGTTTGCCGATCCCGGAGAGAACAGTCTGCTCGACGTGGGGCTGGGCGATTCCATTACGCTCGAAGCGTGGGTGGCTCCGGTGAAGATCGCGAACGGGCAGAACATGTACGTCGTTGGGAAAGGCCGCACGAAGAACGAAGGAGTTGCCGACGACAACCAGAACTACGCGCTCCAGCTCTTCGGTGACAGTGGCCACGCGGGGGTGAGCTTCCTCTTTCGCAACGCCCGCAATCGACAGGGTGAACGTGATGACTTCCATCGCTGGACCACGACCCATGGATTCAAGGCGGACGGAAGCTGGCATCACGTCGCGGTGACGTACACGTTCGGCAAGAGTGACTCAATCCAAGGCTACATCGACGGCAAGCCGCTCGCGGGGAAGTGGGATTACGGCGGCGCGACGAATGACGGGCCAGTCGTTGACAACGATGAAGTTTGGATCGGTTCGGCCCTCGGCGGAGGCAAGGGCAATTCGTTCGACGGGTTGCTCGATGAAGTCGCCATTCACCGCGAATGCCTGTCGGTCGAGGTCATCCAGTCGCGATATGTCGTTGAGATCCCGCCGTCGTATGTGACTGTGCCACCTGAGAACCCGGATCAGGTTTTCTTCGACATTATGGAGGGCATCCCTGACCAGTTCTCGTGGGACTTCCCGATCCCGACACCAACATTTTCCTACTTTGAGTCGTCGTTTGGTCTGATCGCGATTCCTCACAAATACAACTCACACGGCGTTCGCGAAGATCGCAGCAACCCGCTGATGGTCCGCATCACCGGCTGGTACGAGTTCCCTCAATCCGACACGCGGCTCCTGCTGCGATCGCACTGCGGCGCGAGGCTCTTCATCGACGGAAAGCTCCTCGTCGAGAATCCGTTCCCCAAGCCGCGCGGCGACGGACACGGTGAAGTCTACGACGTGAC
>JAYVOX010000398.1:0-1578 GCA_043757695.1 Schlesneria sp. | reverse complement strand
AAGCGGTGAAGGGGATCACGCTTCAGATTCCGCCGGGCGAGGTCTTCGGGTTCATCGGTCCGAACGGAGCGGGCAAGTCCTCCACGATTCGCGTGCTGGCCACGTTGCTGCCGAAGTACGAGGGCCGGGCGAAGATCATGGGTCTGGATGTCCGCTCCAAGCCGCATCTGGTGCGGGAAAAGATCGGCTACGTCCCCGACTTCTTCGGCGTGTACGAAGATCTGACCGCGCGCGAGTACCTCCACTTCTTCGCCGCCGCCTACCGGCTGCCGGTGTCGCGGCGCAAGGCCGTCGTGGATGACGTGCTGCAACTGACGGACCTCACCCACAAGATCGACTCGCAGGTCGATTCGCTGTCGCGCGGGATGAAGCAGCGGCTGTCATTGGCTCGCGTACTGCTGCACGACCCGGCGGTGCTGTTGCTCGATGAACCGGCGTCGGGACTTGATCCGCGCGCCCGCATCGAGATGCGTGAGTTGCTCAAAGCGCTCAAGGAGATGGGGAAGACGATCCTGATCTCCAGCCACATTCTGCACGAGTTGGCTCAACTCTGTACTCGCATCGGGATCATTGAGACCGGCCGCATGGTCGCCGAAGGATCGGTGGCCGAAATCTATCAACGTCTCGGCGTCCTCAAGATTGTCCATGTTCAAGTCGCTCACCAAACGCCCGCTCTCGTGGAGAGCTTGCGAGCGTTGACGGGCGTCACTCAAGTCGATGACCAAGTGGACCGGCTTTCGATCCGCATCGAAGAAGGCCAGCTTGAAGTGGAGGACCTGCACGACTTCATCCACGCTCAAGGCGCCCGCATCCGCATGTTCCAACCCGAGGTGATGGACATGGAAACGGCGTTCATGAAGCTGACGGAAGGGCAAACGGCGTGAGGCGGAGTTGTAGCCGAGTGGATAGTGGGCAGTGGATGGTGGATAGGAAGAAGGAGAGCGGCTGTCGGGGCAGTCGCTCATTGGTGGTCCGGGTTGCCATCACCGCAGCAATACGAAGTCATCGGTTCTGTTCCCTCCCCTCGGCGGGGAGGGTTAGGGAGGGGGGCGATGACCAGGACGGCCTGTTTCCACATTCCTCCCCCCTCCCCGGCCCTCCCCGCCGAGGGGAGGGAGGATAGATTGCGACCGCCGATTGCTGACTGCACCCGTGGCTGTCGCTCATCTCCTCTCAGGTTTGTTTGCCTTCAATTCGCGATCCTGTTCGACGCGAACCAATTACAAGAACGCGATCACCTCTTTCCGCCTACCCACTCGTCAAAAGGAACGTCAGTGAACTCACCTCGAATCAATCTGGGTTTGCCGCTCTTGGCGAAGGAGCTGACCGAGCAATCGGCGCGGCGGCGGACGTACGTCATTCGTGTCGTGTATGCGGTGTCGTTGTATGGCTTCACGCTGTGGTCGTTCTGGAATCAGCTCGGCAGTTGGAACAGCAACTCGTTCGCGATCTTGGGGCGAGGCCGTGAGTTGTTCGAGGCGATGGCGTGGTTGCAGTTCGCCGGGCTGTATCTGTTCCTGCCAGCGATGACCTGCGGTGTACTGACGAGTGAAAAGGAACGAGACACGTTGGCGCTGT
>JAYVOX010000397.1:0-5747 GCA_043757695.1 Schlesneria sp. | reverse complement strand
GTTGAAAAACGTAGCTTGGACGCCTCGTCCGAGCGAAAACCAATTGGAAACGGACGGACGAGGCGTCCATCCTACGGTTCTTCAACAGGCTGCTAACTGCCAAAAGCGTATCGGGTGGCGGGGGTGATCGTTGCTTCGAGTAAGCCCCTGATTGGCGTCATCACGACTCGGGAGCTTTCGCACTGCCGGAACGCCCCCGCCACCCAGTCCTGTCGCGCGGTCTGTTACCAGATTTTGACTTCTGGCTCCAGAGCGACTCCGAACTGCTCGGACACCTTGGAACGCACGAGGTCCATCAGTCGCAGCACGTCACTCGATGACGCTCCGTCGTGAGTCACGATGAAGTTGGCGTGACGGTCGTTGATCTCCGCCCCGCCGATGCGAGTCCCCTTGAGTCCCGCCTGCTCGATCAGTTGGCCCGCGCGTTGACCGCGCGGATTCTTGAAGACGCAGCCTGCCGTTTGAGAACTCAACGGCTGAGACGCCTTCTTCGCGATCCAGAACTTTTTGAGTCGTTGCGAAATTTGATCGGGATCATCCGGCTGCAACTCGAACTCCGCCTCCATCACGAGTAGCTCATCGAGGTTGCTCTGGCGATAGTCGAACTGAAGTTCATCGTCGGTGCGGACGAGTGTCTCGCCACTCGCCGTCAGCACAGTGACGCGCCACACAAACTGAGCGATCTCACCGTGACGCCCGCCCGCGTTGCCATGCAATGCGCCGCCGATCGTTCCCGGAATTCCCGCCAAGTTCTCGAACCCGGCCAGACCTGCGCGAACCGTCTCGCTGATGACGTGCGAGAGCAACGCGCCCCCTCCTGCAGAGACGCGGTTGCCGGTGATTTGGACCTGCGCGAACGAGGGATTCGTCAGCCGCAACACGGCCCCGCCAACACCTTCATCCCGCACGATGACGTTCGAGCCGCCACCCAGCACGCGAACGGGAATCCCGGCCTCATTGCACGCCCGCACCACGCGCGACAACTCCTCAGCATCGCGCGGTTCGATCAGAAACTGAGCAGGTCCACCGACCTTCAACCAAGTGTAGGGAGCCAGTGGTTCGTCACGTTTCAGAATCTCAGAAAACTGGTCGAGTAAGCTCATGGGGAATCCGTTCAATGTCGCCTGCGCCCATCAAAATCAACACGTCTCCGGGGCGGGCGGCATGGTCTAAGGTTGCCTTGATTCGGTCAAGGGACTCGACGAACCGACAGGCCACGCCGCGCGCGGCCACTCTCCGCGCCAACTCTTCCGACGCACGAACCGGCTCGTCGGTCAGACGCTCGCGCGCCGCGAAGACTGGCGTGATGAGAACTTCGTCCGCCTGATCGAAGCTCGCCGCGAACTCGTCCATCAGAGCCAGCGTGCGAGAAACCTGATGCGGCTGGAAGGCACACCAAACTCGCCGCGAGCCGAACACTTCTCGCGCCGCTTTCAACGTGGCCCGCACGGCGGTCGGATGATGCGCGTAGTCGTTGATCAGCGTGATGCCTTTCCACTCGCCAACGAACTCAAACCGCCGACGAATCCCCGGAAACGACTGCAACCCGGCGATGATCTCTTCGGCCGACAACCCGATCTCGACACACAGCGCCGCCGCCGCGAGAGCATTCAGCACATTGTGGTCTCCGTGCAGATTCAGTTCGACCTTCCCCCACGCTTGTCCGGTGCGAACGACTCGAAACCGCACTCCCTCCCGCGCGTGACAGATCTCATCCGCTTGCCACTCGCATTGCGAGCCGACTCCAAACGTGACCACGCGCGACACCGCGTCGCGCACACTTTCCACCGCCGCCGCGCAGTCGCCTCGCATCACCAGCACACCGTCGGAAGCGACGCGCCGCGAAAACTCCGCAAACGCCTGAACCATCGATGGCAGATCGGCAAAGCAATCGAAGTGGTCCGGCTCAACGCTCAGGATTGCGGCGTAACGCGGCGAGAAATCGAGAAAGCTCCGCTGGAACTCACAGCTCTCCACCACAAACAACTCGCCCGCCCCCGCCCATCCGCTGCGATGAGTCTGAGCGAGCAAGTTGGCAGACGATTCCTTTCTTGTCCCCTCTCCCCCGTCTTCGGGGGAGACGCTCTTCTGCCTTGTCCCCTCGCCCCGGCTTTGCGGGGAGAGGGTTAGGGTGAGGGGCTCTTCACTTCTGATTTCGCCCCGCAGACCGCCTCCCAACTCCGCCCCCACTACCACCGATGGCTCACGCCCCGCGTGAGTCAGCACCCAGCCCACCATCGCTGTCGTCGTACTCTTCCCGTGAGTCCCCGCGATGCAGACACCAATTCGCTCCTGCATCAACCTTCCCACCATCTGGCTGTACGACCACTGAGGCACTCCGCGCCGCGCGGCCTCCATGCGTTCCTCGTTCTCGGGCGGAATGGCCGGACTGAAGATGAGGCACTCCACGTCGATCGAAACATGCGCGGCCGAGTGCCCCTGCTGAAACACCAGCCCGCGTCGCGCAAGTGCTTCAATTGCGACCGTCGCGGGTGAGAGGTCAGTCCCCGACAACCGCCAGCCAAGCCCATCGAGCAACTCCGCCAGCGCCTTCATCCCCGCGCCGCACACGCCGACGAGATGAGCCGACCTCGATGATCGCGGCGCGGTGGTCATCGCAGTTCCTCCTTTCCCTCGTTCCCACGCTCTGCGTGGGAACGTCCGCTTCGACGCTCTGCGTCGAGGGCAATGATGACGCGGAGCGTCGAAAGACTGGTTCCCACGCAGAGCGTGGGAACCAGTTGAACGAAACCGTGTTGACTTGCTCGTGTCATCAGGCCGCCACATGTCTTCCGGCCAGCCATGTCTCCACCAGCAGCAACCCGATCACGGCCAGCAATCCCCAGCGCCAGAGCTTCTGCGTTTGTTCCAACTCCACCAACTGCAACTGTCGTTCGCGATCCTTCGCGCGGCGAACGTCTTCCGGTTTTTCGGCCGCTCCGATTCGGACGCCGAGGCTCTCAAGCTGTTCGATCGGCAGCGGAGCCGTTCGGCTTTCCTCGGCCGCGAGATTCACGGCCACCGTTTCCGTTCGATCTTCCGACGCGAGGCCATACAGCCCTGGTTGGTTCGCGATGGTGACAGCCGTATCGCCACCAGTGTCATTGACCACGCTACCGTCTGGCAGCGTGATCGACACCGCCGCGCGAGACGACTCGGAACCCGAGTCCTTCCTCCATTCGATCGCGCTCCCCACCGGCAGACTCTCCGGCCGCGAGACCGCTCCCGAGGCCTGCTCCAACATTCGATAGACGAGCGGCGGGAACTTCGATGATCTCGCGAGTTGACTATCGGCCGGATGCCAGCCCGCCGTCATCAGCCAGACTCGCCCTTTGCCCACGGTGAACTCCACGAACGCCGGCGACCCGTCATCAAACCGCGAAAGCATCCGCCCCCCGTGGGGTAGGCTTCCAGCCTGCCGTTCTCCTTCTATCTTCCCTCCGCCCGCCGCACCGAAACCCACAATCGTCCGATGCTTCCAAAACCGAATCCCCGTGAAGTCACTGAACTGCGCTTCGGCAAACGGAGCGAACAACGGATGCTCGAAGTCGATCTCCCCCAGCATGGCATCGCGCCGCGTCGTCGCCTCCTTCAACGAGACATCGTCCAACCCACACTGCTTCAACGTCGCCGTCCCGCTCTCCGCCGAACGAGCCGCGATCAACACCGTCCCGCCCGCCTCCAGATGCTGCCTCACAAACGCCCCCGCGCTCTCCTCCAAATGAGTCAGCACCACCAGCGATGGCCTATCGGTCTTCGGTTTTGTCCCCTCGCCCCGGCTCCGCGGGGAGAGGGTTAGGGTGAGGGGTTCTTCATTCTTCGGCTTTGTCTGATCGCCCTGCGATGGCTGTTCTCCCGCCTTCGGATTTGTCCCCTCGCCCCCGTCTTCGGGGGAGAGGGCTACGGTGAGAGGGATTTCCGAGTCGAGCGACGCAGGTTGAAAGTCTAGAGTAGTGTGTCGTGACCGCTTCATCGGCGACGCACTCACGCGCACCGGCAACATCGCCACCGGCCGACCATCGTCGATCGCCACGTAGAAATCATCGGTATCAGTCAGCCCAGCACTGCAAACGCCCTGCGCGACGAGATCCTTCACCGCGCCATTACCATCGACTTCGCGAACGCCGCGCAGACGAAGATCGTGATGCCACTCCTTCAATCGCTCCGGTCCCCACTCGTGCCACAGGACCGTGTAGTGCGTGAGCGTGGTCCCGAACAACGGCTTGGCGATGGCGACGCTCGATGGTTCAAACTCGAAGAGATTCCGCATCGTCTCGTCGTCGGGAAACAGCTCGCGCGTGTTGATGATCTGCACCCGCAGTCGCGCAGCGAAACCGACCCAGTATCCATCCGCATCACGGTACTTCTCGGGCAATCGCCGCCACCCCGAGCCTTGATACGGTTCGAGCAACCCCTGCTCCTTCAGATCGGCTGTGCCGAGCAGTTCGTTGTTCCAGAAGAGATCGCAGCGAGGCTGTCGCCGCTCAGCCACGATCAGATTGACAAGGCCCAGCGATTTGGTCGCCTCGGTGTCGTAACGAACATCAACCCGAATCCTGGTCTGCTGCTCGAAGTCCTTCAAAATGGCGTCGGCGTAGACCGAATCATGCGCACAGTAGACGACGAGCGAATTCGGATCACCCGCATCGCGCGGCGAACTTGCGAACCAAATGCTCGTCAACATGAGCGCGGCAAGAACCGGCAGCAACACCAACCAGCGATCGTTTGAATTTCCCGAACTCACCGAAACCGATCCTTTGCAAAGAACCTCTTCGTAGGATGGGCACTCTTGCCCGTCTGCTCTTCAATCCCAAATCCGGACGGGCAAGAGTGCCCATCCTACGGCCATCAAACAAAAACACGCCCACGGAGACCGCAGGCGTGGCGTGAACATTCGGCAATCGGACCGGATTACTTCGGCTTGTTCTTCTCTTTCGCCTTCTCCAGCGCGTCGAAGTAGCTCTTGATCCCCTCGTGGTAGCCGGGCGGAATCTGTTCGGTGTTGAGGGCCTCCATCGCACCCTGCTTGACCGTCGTGAGGAGCGCCTTGTAGTCTCGAACGACCTCGCCCTTCTCGGCCTCACCCTTCTGCTGCATCGACATCAGCATCTTGCCCGCGACGACGGCCGACTTGGACTGCTCGGACTTGAAGCCGGTCTCGACCGAGTCGTCTTCCGGGGCCTCGCCCCCCTTGCCGAAGCCGCGTTCGCCCATCCCCTTGCCTACTTTCTCCTCCTCCGACTCGGCTCCCCCTTCGGCGAGCAACTGCGCGTACAGCGCTTCGTAGTCTGCGAGCGTCTTGCACTCACCAGCCTTCGCGCCGTCAAGCTTCTCTCCCTCGTTCAGTTTCTTCGCCTGCTGGATCGTTTTGAGCGCCTGCTCCAACTCCTTGAGGTCTTTCATCGCCTGTTCGAGTTCCTGCACCTCGGCCTGCGACAGTTCGAGCGACTCCATCGCCGATTCAAGCGCCTCCTTCGAGAGGTCGCTTTGCTCGGACAGTTCCAATTGCTGCATGGCTCGCTCCAGAGCCGACGCGAGTTCCTTGTTGCCCAACTTGTCCTCGGCCAGTTTTTCGAGGGCCGCCAGCTTCTCCTTCAACTGTTGCATGAGTTCGCTGCGTTGGATCGGGTCTTTCGTCTGCGCGAGCTTCTGCAACGCCTGCTTGATGTCCTGCAGTTCCTTCTGGACGCCACCGGCATTCCCCTGTTGCAACTCCTGCGTCCACTTTTCGAGCTTCTCGTTCTCGT
>JAYVOX010000396.1:0-5751 GCA_043757695.1 Schlesneria sp. | reverse complement strand
GCCCCGGATTCTTCGCCAACAAGTCCGGGGCCTCACGGCACCCGGCTCACCAAATCCTGACAGTTGTTGAGGCACCGGTCCTTGGTGATCTCACTCCTCATTTGGAACTTGAAAGTAAGAACCTGTCCAAGAACTACGCCGTGTTTTGAACAGCCCGTCCCGTCGGCGAAGCGACGGGACTACTGTAGTCTCGTCGCTCCGCCGACGAGACCAATCACGGAGTCATTCTTGGACAGGACCTAAGTGTGAACGAGCGGTGTTTGCGAGTGATGAATCGGGGACGCGGCGACTTTCCAGAATCTTCGCCGCGTGCCATGTTTTCTTCTAAGACATTGTTGGCTCGTGCGTCTTTCAGGGCACAGCCGTTGAGCTGACACACAGGACGTGACATGGAGCCGCCCGCCATCACACTCGATTCACTCGCCGCACAGTCAGGAGCTTGGGGACGACGGCCTCCCCTGTTTCACGAAGGTGATCGCCGCGAGCGTGATTGCGCAGTGAAAAACGACGAGGAAACGGGCGTCGCTGCCGTGACCAACAAAGAGCCGGACGGGCCAGAGTGTCCCTCCTGCGAAAGCAAGGTAGTCGCGAATCGCAGCGCGGTTTGGTTGCGAGACGTGATCACTCGTTGGGAAGGGCCGCTCGTGCGGTACGCGACTCGGGTGGCACACGACCTTGATCTCGGACGCGATGCCGTGCAAGAAACCTTTCTGCGGTTGTGTCGATTGAGTGACGACGAACGATCCAAAGTGGAATCGCATCTGGCACGCTGGCTGTTCACCGTCTGTCGGTCTCGTGCGCTGGATGCCAAGCGAAAGGAGAGTCGCATGTCGGTGGTGCTGGAACTGGACGAACGCCTCGCGTCGGACGCGATGCTTCCCGATGAACTGCTGGAGCAGCGCGAGACCGAAGACCATGCGATCGCGCTGCTCGACCGATTGCCCGACAACCAGCAGGAGGTCATCCGGCTGAAGTTTCAAAACGACCTGAGTTACCGTGAGATCGCCGACATCACGGGACACAGCATCTCAAACGTCGGCTTCCTGCTGCACACCGGGATCAAGCGGTTGAGAGAGATGATGAAGGGCGACGAAGAGCCGTAGGGTGGGACCAGCCGCGCTTCGCCGCGCCGGCCCACCGCGATGCTCAATTGTTCTCGATGGTGGGCCGACGCTCGAAGCGAGCTTGTCCCGCAGCACTCTGAGGTCGAGCGTTCAAATTCAACGACCGGAGGTGAGCCGGGTGCCGTGAGGCCCCGGACTCCTCGGGCGGAAGAATCCGGGGCCTCACGGCACCCGGCTCACCAAGGACCATGAAACCAACACGGCGATAACTGGCCGTCTTCCACGGGAGTCCATCATGACCACGACGATGACATTCGACCTGAACGATCTACGACTGACCGCTTACGCTTTGGGTGAACTCCACGGAGGCGAACTGACCGAGTTCGAGCAACTCCTCGCCGAGTCCTCCGCCGCACGAGACGCTCTCGCCGAGATTCGCGAGACGACGAGTTGGCTCCACGACGAACTGGCCACGGAATCGCCGCTCGCGCTGACTGCGGAGCAGCATCTGCGTTTGGAGGGGCTGATCGCGGCAGAAGCAGACACCCTTGCTCCCGTGCTGTCCGCGCCTGCTCTTTCTCCCTCCCCTCGGCGGGGAGGGTTGGGGAGGGGGGCCGATCGCTCATCGACGCCCGTTTCCAACTCGTCACCCCTCCCCAACCCTCCCCATCCAGGGGAGGGAGAAAGAGAGGGCGAGGGGACAAAGCCAGCGCTGAACATCGTTACCGTGGCTCTGGCCGATGCGCGGCGCAAGGAGGCTCGACATCGTTGGGCGGTTCTCGCGGCGGTGGCGGCGACGACCGCGCTGGCGGCGGCGGCGATGGTCTTGCCACCCAGCTCCGGGCCGGCGCAGCGCGAGTTGATCGCCATGCGCGACTCCAATGGCGATGCGGTGCGGCTCAGACAACGCGGGTATCTCTACTTGGCGGAGAATGATCCGAACCTGGCGACCGATGACGTGATGAACTTCACGTTGACGCAGGGTGTTGTCGGTCCCAAGAACGGAGGCCAGCACTCTGTACTTTGGGGCGAGCGTCATAGTCTACTCAGTGACACGCTTGGTGTGATTCAAGATGGCGAGGGGATATCTCCCAACGGTCGGAGCAACATCGCAGCAGGGACAACCACTCGGCCACTTGGCAGCGAAGCCAAAGGAATGGAGGACGGATATTCCAGAGGGGCGGCGATCCGTCGCAAATTCACCACGGTAGACCTCGGCAAATCTCCGTCGTCCAGCAGCGGTTCGACTTCCACGTTGTACTTTCGAGAGGCAACTCCATCGGTGCCGGAGTCTCTCGGGAGAGCCGCAACGGTGCTCATACTCACGCCCCGAATACTTGTCCAAGAGGAGGCCGAGTCGCTCTTGGGTGTTCCCGCTGAGGCCGAGCTTGGTCGGATCAATCTCAAAGCGTTGACCAATCCTGAGTCGCTGTCGCAGCTCATCAACCCCAAGGATCAAGAAGGTCGTAAGAAGTTGGATGAGGTTCGGTTGAGACTCACTCGGCAACTGGCGGAGGTCGAGAAGGTCGTCCAAGAACAGAACGTCAAACAAGTGCCGTCCCTATCGGTCACGCTTCAAGACCTAGATGCCCTCGTCACGCTGAACACGGGTGACGCGAAGGCCGTGACGGAGTGGTACAGCCGAGTGGCATCGCAGCAGGAGCAGGTCGCCTCCGAAGCGTATGCCGCGATCCACGAGAACCCGTTCCTCACTCCTGCCGAGCAGCCGCTCTCCACGTTTTCGGTCGATGTTGATACGGCGTCGTATGCCAACGTGCGGCGGTTTCTCAATCAGGGGCAGTTGCCTCCCGCCGATGCCGTGCGGATTGAGGAGTTGGTCAACTACTTCAAGTACGACGACGCTCCTCCCGCTGATGGTCAGCCGTTCGCCGTGAAGGCCGAGGCCGCGCCGTGTCCGTGGCAGAAGGATCACTACCTCGCCCGCATCAGTCTCAAGGCGCGCGAGATCGCCAAGGCACAGCGGCCGCCGACGAACCTCGTGTTTCTGCTCGACGTGTCCGGTTCGATGCAGGATGCGAACAAGTTGCCGCTCGTCAAACGAGCCATGTCGCTGCTGATCGAGGAACTCGGCGAACGCGATCGCGTCTCGATCGTGACCTACGCGGGAGATGCGGGACTGAAGCTCGAACCGACGGTCGGTTCGGACCAGACCAAGATCACGCAGGCGATTGAGTCTCTGTCGGCGGGCGGCTCAACGAATGGAGCGGCCGGGATTCAACTGGCCTACGAACAGGCGCTGCGTCACTTCAGCAAGGAGTCGGCCAACCGAGTCATCCTCTGCACGGACGGCGACTTCAACGTCGGCGTCAGCAGCGATGATGAACTGACCAAGTTGATCGAAGAGCAGGCGAAGAGCGGTGTCTTCCTGAGCATCTTCGGGTTCGGGATGGGCAACCTGAAGGACTCGAAGCTGGAGAAGTTGGCCGACAAAGGGAACGGCCACTACGGCTACATCGACGATCTGAACGAGGCTCGCAAGAACTTCAACGAGGAGTTGATGGGGACGCTCTACACCGTGGCCAAGGACGTGAAGCTGCAAGTCGAATTCAACCCGCTCACGGTTGGAGCCTATCGACTGATCGGGTACGAGAACCGCGTGATGGCCGCCGAGGACTTCAACAACGACGCAAAAGACGCCGGCGAAATCGGAGCCGGTCACACGGTGACGGCCCTCTACGAAGTGGTCCCTCGCGGCAAGTGGAAGCCGCAACCAGCCGTCGATCCGCTGAAGTACACGGCCACGGAAGCGAAGAACCCCTCACCCCCAGCCCCTCTCCCCGCCGGTGTTCGTAATGGGGAAGACAGAGCGGGGCGAGGGGAGCAAGACGCCGAGTCGGCCGATGACCTCTTCACCGTGAAGCTCCGCTACAAGCAACCCGATGCCGCCGCAAGCGTCCGCACCGTCGATGTCGTCGTTGATGACATCGCGGGGAAGAAAGTGACGCCCAGCCGCGATCTGCTCTGGTCCGCCAGTGTCGCCTCGTTCGGAATGCAACTGCGTCACTCGCGACACGCCGGAACATGGACGATGGCCGACGTGTTGGAAACCGCTCGCGGTGCGAAGGGCGACGACACGACCGGCCGTCGCGGCGAGTTCATTGAGTTGGTGAAGGCCGCGATGAAACTGATGCCGGCTCAATCAAAGCCGGAGCCTGAACAACCGAAGCGACCGGCCGTCGGCTTCTGATTTTCGCGTCGCGAAGGCAGCAGTCGTTTTCTTGGAACATGCCGAAGAGGTGATGGCCAAAAAATGAGGGTAGAAAAATGGAAGGCGGGCGGCGATCGAAGGCCGTCGTGACTGGCCAGCTCTGGATTTCATTTCTCTACCCCCCATTTTTCTGCCATTCGCTTTCTGCGGTGAGGCTGCGGCGACGACGAGCGGCTTGCGGGGCGTGAGGCCATCTGGTTTCATGCCTCGCGTCGTTTGAGGCTGCTCGAACATGTCTCGCCCTCAAGGTGGAAGCCGGTCGCTCATGAATCGTCTGCTATGGTCCGTGCCGTTGTGTCTGCTGGCTCTGCTCGCTTCTGCCGTCTCGTCGCGCGCGGCCGAGCCGGTGTCGTTGATCTTCGATACGGACATTGGCAACGACGTGGATGACGTGCTGGCGCAGGGGATGATTCACTCGCTTCAGTCTCGCGGCGCGTGCAAGTTGCTGGCCATCACGGTGACGAAGGACAGCGAGCTGGCCGGGCCGTTCGTCGATGCCATCAACACGTTCTACGGGCGAGGCGACACACCGATCGGCGTCGTTCGTCCCGGCAAGACTCCCGAGCCGGGCAAGTTCCTGCCAATGGCAGCCGAGAAGCGGGGTGATGCGTTTCGTTATCCACACGATCTTCTTAGCAGCAAGGACGCGCCCGAGGCGGTGGCTCTGTTGAGGAAGACGCTTGCCGCTCAGCCCGATGGTTCGGTGAGCATCGCGCAGGTCGGGTTCTCGACAAATCTCGCGCGGCTGCTCGACTCGAAGGCCGACGCGGCGTCATCGCTCTCTGGCGTCGAACTCATCCAGAAAAAGGTCAAGCTCCTGTCGGTGATGGCCGGGGCGTTCACCGACATCCACGGCAACAAGCACTACTGCGAATACAACGTCGTGCAGGACATCGCCAACTGCCGCAAGCTGGCCGACGAGTGGCCCACTGCGGTCGTCTGGAGTGGTTTTGAAATCGGCATCGCACTGCCGTATCCGGCCGACAGCATCGTGAAGGACTATGGCTACGTGAGCGATCACCCGCTCGCCGAAGCCTACCGCCGCTATGAGAAACAGCCGCACGATCGACCGACGTGGGATCTGACGAGCGTGCTGTATGCCGTTCATCCCGATCGCGGCTACTTCGACGTGTCACCTCCCGGCCGAGTCCTCGTCGAAGCGGATGGCTTCACGAAGTTCGAACCACTGCCTGATGGTCGGCATCGATATCTGAAGCTGACCGATCCGCAACGCGCCCGCGTGCTGGAGGCACTCGTTCAACTGAGCAGCCAGCCAGCGAAGTGACGAGAGTGGAGTGTGAATCGAAGTGGCGGAGAGTGAGTGGCGGGGACGCTCCGGCTTTGCGGAAGCCCCCGAACATTGCTGACTCTACCGGATTGCAGGTGTGTGAATGCCGCCCGTATTTGCCCCACCGGGCAACGCCGTTAACCATTTTTACAATCCATTGGCAAATAGCG
>JAYVOX010000395.1:0-1586 GCA_043757695.1 Schlesneria sp. | reverse complement strand
GGCAGTCCCTTCCTGCTCAACTGGATGCAGAAGCAGTTCAAAGAGATCACGACGGAAGCGGCCCGCGCGGTCCTCGGCCCTTCGGCGCGAGTCGCCTTCGCCGTCGATGCCACGCTCTCCGTCGGACGCAGCGCTACCGTCGCAGCCTCCGCTGTTGTGTCAGGTTCGAGTGGCGAGCGGTCACTGATTGTCGAGGCGATCTCACGCGAGACCAACACGTACCTGCGTGAGACCAATCTAATCGAGACTGGCTCCGATTCACGAGTCGGGGCTTCTTCAGCAACCGGCTCGGCCATTGCCAAGGTTCTCGCTTCGAGCGAAGCGGTCGTCCCGCGTCGATCACCTCCCTCCACAACCGGCTCGCAATCGAGTCCCGCTCGCACTCCCGCGACGACACCTCATTCCTCACGTGGCCGTCGGTTCGCTGAACTGCACGACTTCATTCCCGGTCCCACCACCGAACTGGCACTGACCGCCGCACGTCAAGTCGCCACTGGACAGCCGACTCAGTTCAACCCGCTCTACATTCATGGCCCGGTCGGTTCCGGCAAGACGCATCTGCTCGAAGGGATTTGCCGGCAACTCAAGCGGTCGCAACCAACGGCCAACGTGCTGCTCCTCACGTCCGAAGCTTTCGCCAACTACTTCACTCAAGCGTTGCGCGACAAGACGCTGCCGAGCTTTCGCCAACGCTTCCGCAGCGTCGATGCCTTGCTCGTCGATGACATCGAGTTCTTCGAGTCGAAGCGTGTCTTCCAAGAAGAGTTTCTGCACACGTTTGCCGAACTGGTCGATCACGGTCGCCAAGTCGTGCTGACCGGTTCGAGACACCCGCGCCTCTTGACCAAGTTGGGGGATGAACTGGGAACGCGATTCTTGTCGGGCCTCGTCTGCCGACTCGATGTTCCCGATGGAGCCACACGTCAGAAGATCGTCGAAACCAAAGCCGCGCGATTGACCGGTGACTTCGCCCCCGAAGCTCTTCAGTACGTGGCTCAACGATTTCAAAACAGTGTGCGTGAATTGGAAGGGGCGCTCAACTGCCTCCAGACCTATCACGCGATGACCAACAAACGCGTCACGCTCTCCGCCGCGCGGCATGTCCTCGCCGATCTCGAACGCGATTGCTTGCGGATCGTGCGACTGGCCGATGTGGTGCGAGTCGTCTGCGGGTTGTTCGGTGTCAAAGCGAAAGACCTCGAATCGGAGAGCCGCGTCCGCACGATCAGTCAGCCCCGCATGTTGGCCATGTTTTTGGCTCGCAAGCACACGCAGTCGGCTTACAACGAGATCGGTCAACATTTTGGAGGCCGCAACCACAGCACGGTCATGTCGGCCGAACGCAAAGTCCAGCAATGGCTCGACGAAAACTCCACGATCCAAGTGGCCTCTCAATCGTGGACGATCGGTGAAATTCTCTCGACACTCGAACAACAGCTTCTCGCCGGATGAGAGTCGCTCGGACTGAGTTCTATCCCTCTCGCGGCCATGAGTGAGATGTTTTAGGCGAGCCGTGTGCCGTAAGGCCACGGGTTTCTGGCAACGATCAAGAACCCGCAGCCTGACGGCAGGCGGCTCGCCAAAGT
>JAYVOX010000394.1:0-5772 GCA_043757695.1 Schlesneria sp. | reverse complement strand
ACGGTGACGGCCGCTTGAAGCCCGGCCAGACGGTCTATGTGCCACTCGTTCCGCGTCAACCCGTGGTGGAAGTGGCCACCAGTGCCGTCGGCAATCTGCCCGATGGCCAACGTAAGGTTCAGGTCGTCCGGCAGTCCATTGTGCGCGATATCCCGGTCATCTTGATGGGGCAGGTCGGATCGAACCGCCTCTTCGTCAGTGGCACGTTTGCGGAGGGGGATGAAGTGATCTACGAAGCCTCACACCAACTCGGCGATGCCTTCCAACTGAAACATGCGACCGCTGCCACGGGAACGACGCCGGGAACGACAACGTCACCCGCTGGTGGCGAACCGGCCAAGCCAAAACCATCCGTGGGGTTCTAGGTTTTCGTGACCGAAAAACTCTGAAATTGCCGTGTTTCTCGCGTTTCACTGCGGTGCCTAGTGCTTCGTCTACGCTTAATTTTCGGGTGGCCATGTTCGCCAGAACTTGGGAATCCCGCACTCTGGCGAGTGCAGCTACCCGATTATTTAGCGTGGCGGATGCACTAGGCGGTGAAATGTGTCGGTCGGTCGGTCGGTCGGTCGTGCGGTAGAAGGTTTGCTGCACGCCACTCATTGAGGATGAAACTGTGTCTGACGAAGAACTGATTGACGGTGTCTACAAGCTGGTCATGTGCATCGCCACCGGTGGCAGCAGCCAAGTTTGGGAAGTTGTCGAGCAAGCGTCGGGGCGGCATCTCGCGATGAAACTGCTCAAGTCAGACACGCCCGAATTCAAAGGGAACAAAGCCGCGTTGAAGTATGAGGCCGAAGTCCTCAAGACCCTCGATCATCCGCTCATCATCAAGTTCGAGAAGTTCTCGACCAGCCGCGACAACACGTATCTGACGATGGAACACTTCCGCGCGGCCAACGTCAAACTGCAAATCAAGGCGAACATTTCGTCCGTACACGTGCGGGCACGCCGCTTGTTTGAAGGCATTTGCCAGGCAATGTCACACGTCCACTCGAAGGGCTGGATTCATCGCGATGTCAAACCCGACAACGTGCTGATGAACAAAGTGGGCGAGATTCGGCTCGTGGATTTCTCGCTCTCCAGTAAAGAGGTCAAAGGCTTCTCCAAGATGATCGGTGGCGGGAAGCTCAAGACCATTCAAGGGACGCGGACCTACATTGCGCCCGAGACAATTCGCAAGGAAGCCCCCACGTTCCAGACCGATCTTTACAGCTTGGGCATCCTGTTCTTTGAAGTGCTCACGGGAAAGACGCCGTTCCAAGCCGCTTCGCCCGAAGAACTGCTGCGAAAGCACCTCTCGACACCCCCTCCGAATGCCTCCGAATTCAATCCGAACGTCACTCCCGAAATGGATCGTCTGATCACGCGGTTGCTCAAGAAAAAGCCGGCCGAGCGACATGGGAGCGTTGACGAAGTCTTGGCCGAACTCAAGCGAATCAAAATTTTCAAAGAGGACGTGACCGACGAGTCGCTCGCGCAAAAGGCTGCGGAAAAAGAAGGGGATGCCATGAGCCAACTCACGGACATCCGATTGGATAGTCGGGCTGATGCGAAGCTCAAGGACATGCTCTCGTCCAATCCCGAGTTGGCGCGTCAGTACGCTCAAGATGTGCGTGATAAAAAGGACAAGAAGCAGGCCGTTGAAGAAGAACGTAAAGCGAAGATTCTTAAATCGACCAAGGAATTGAAGGGTGCGAAGTCAACGACTCCCGTCGCTCCCCAACCAATGGCATACCAGCCAATGCCACAAATGCCCGGCCCGATGGCGATGCCGCCCGGTTATCCACCCGGCTACGCGCCCTACCCTCAAATGCCAATGCCGGGGATGCCGCCGACGGGCTTTCCGCAAGGGGCGATGCCCGGCTATCCCAATCCAGAGATGTCGCCGCCACAGATGCCCGGATCGTTCGCGCCGGGACAGGCTCCTCTCGCTGCGCCTCAAATGGGAATGCCCGCGACAAATTCGATGGCGGGACAAGTGCCGCCTAGCGCGATGCCAACGAAGCCAGTGACTTCTCCGATCCCAGTGAATGCCGTGACTCCTCCGAATGCCGCGATGGCCGCAATGCCGGGAACTTTGCCGGTGGCCGCACGTGCAACAGTTTCGGCGACCTCGCCAGTCGCACCCACTGTAACGGCACCGCGTCCCGCAACTGCGTCCGTTGCGAAGCCAGCACCGCTCGTGACTTCGCTTGCTGTCGTGCAGACCAACAAGCCCACACCAGCCAAAGCTCCCGCTCCAGCCGCCGCTCCTTCCAGACCAACAACCGCGCCCGCCGAAGTCGAAGACTTGGAGTTCATGACCGAATTGCCCGACATCTTGTGATCTGATATAGCCGGATCGCTCGTCAGCCAGTTGAACCTTCGATCTTCAACGTTCAAGGAACGCACTGACGAGATCGTCATCCTCGTTTCCAATTCTCACTCACCGCATTGCGCCACACGCTTCCGACCGCTTCTTTGAAACCGGTTGTTCGCGTGTCGGTCCCCTCGCGGTGGCCATTATGGTTCTGCCGATGAAGCCTCAATTTGTTCTGCCGTTCGAGAAGCCCATCGTCGATCTCGAAGATCAACTCGCCAAACTCGAATCCCAATCCAATCCGACACCCGTGACGCTCGACTTGATCCGCACGCGGCGCGTCGAGATCGCGAAGATGAAGCGCGAGGTCTTCGAGAATCTCGACGCTTGGCAGACGGTGCAGGTCTCCCGCCATCAAGAGCGTCCGCAGGCGAAGGACTACATCGAACTGATCTGCGATGAATTTGTGGAGCTGCACGGCGATCGCGCCTTCGGCGACGACCGCGCCATCCTGACGGGCTTCGCCAAACTGGACGATCACAAAGTCTTGCTGATCGGCCAGCACAAAGGACGGACGCTCAAGGAACGAACCGAGTGCTACTACGGCTGTGCCCATCCCGAGGGCTATCGCAAGGCACTCTTGAAGATGCAGCTCGCCGCCAAGTTCGGTCTGCCGATCGTCTGTTTGATTGACACGCCCGGTGCGTATCCGGGGATCGGTGCCGAAGAACGGGGTCAGGCTTACACGATCGCCGTCAACCTCCGCGAGATGTCGCGACTGCCGGTCCCGATCGTCTGTGTCGTGATCGGAGAAGGGGGGTCCGGCGGCGCGCTCGGATTGGGGATTGGCGATCACATCGCGATGCTCCAGTTCTCGTACTACTCAGTCATCAGCCCCGAAGGCTGCGCGGGAATTCTGTGGAAGGGTGCCAGCCATGCGCCGAAAGCCGCGCAAGCACTCAAGTTCACGGGGCGCGATCTGCTGAAGTTCGGCGTGGTCGATGAAGTCATCCCCGAACCACTCGGGGCCGCCCATCGTGATCACCGCGCAATGGCTTCGACGCTCAAGTCCATGATCGTCCGCAATCTCAAATCGTTGGCCGCGATCCCGACGATTGAACTACTCGAACGCCGCTACCAAAAATTTCGCCGCATCGGTGAGTTTGAAGAGCAGGTTGGCGAGTGAATCCTGAAGTGCTACCTCGCAGCGCGTCTGAGAAATGAGACCGTCTTTGATACGCGACTCGCGTTGTGCGCCGTTGCATGAATCTCCACCCGCCATCGTTCGGCACCCCCGCAACGACGGATCGTTGCAAGACGAAGTGGTGACGATCTGTCGGTTGTCTGGGACTTATTCCGCCACGTCCGCATCGCGGTCACCGAGCGTTCAACAGCACGGTGTTCTCCTAGCGTCTGAGCGATGCCAGAGTCAGTCGCTGCCCATCTCCAAATCACGATCTGGCCACTTGGTCATTTCATGGAGATGGCATGTTGTTGCGTCTATTGCGGCCCAGACTTACTCGACATGCAACGTCCGATAATGTCCGTTATGTTTCCTTCATCGTCATAATTAGCCTATACATTCAATCTTTTCAATAGCGGTCACACCAGTTTCGGACGTTGATTCCAAACTCTTGGCGACGATGGCAAGATCAGCAGGTTGATCCCGTCTCGGCGTCGCCTATACGGCTTGCCGAGCCGGGATCGCTGGTCTTCAGTTGTCATCAATTGCACGAAACGCTCCCCGTTGATCGGGTCGAGGTTGTTTCAAGCGACGTGGCGGTTCTGGTTCCGCGTCACGCTCAACCTTGGTGACAACTACTGAAAGCCCGTCGAACAATCGACGGAGCCAGTAGTACACAACCCAAGTCACCAGCAACCCCATCGAGCCACCGAAAATGACAGCGAAGCTAAACACGGTGATTTCCATCTAACCTGGAACCATTGGAAAATCAGGGATCGACCTGGACGACGCTGCAAGAAGAAAAGTGTTCATCAACGAATGAGATCAGCTACAAACACGGCAGTCAATCACTGAACCTTGGGCGGCAATCCGGAACGCGGCGGAGCTTGCGATGGAGAGATCGCACGAACCGACGGTTTAGCGACCCTTGTTTCGCCTTTTGAAACAGACTGATCGTTTGGACGAGCGAGCATGGGCGGGACCGTATCCAATTTCAAAACCGAAGGTTGATCCCCCTGCACCGCCTTCGGATCAGATTTAGACTCCACCTTCAAATCTGGCTTAGCCTCGGCTGGAGTGATAATTTCACTACGTACTTCCATCGGTCTGAGGGAACCCGGTTGAATCGTCCAAGACACCTCGCGGGTTCTACTCACCTGCCTTGGTCGAGCCAGAACAACAAACGTCTCAGATGATGCGTGGCGAGTCCCGCCAAGGCCAAACCACGCGCCGGATGACTGATCGACAACACGATCAAGACGCGCGACCGCGCTCCACTCTCCGAGTGTCAATAGTTGGTCAACGGACACGCGGCGCTCGGAGGTCACAGGCGCACCATCGGCGACGGATATCTGATCGGAAACTGACACGCTCCCGGTCAACCTGATCTGACTCGTGGAGACACGCGAAGGCTTGAGTGACACTTCGACGCCCGTCGAAATAAAGCTGAGCGTCGCGCCGACGGCCCTAGTCGTACCGTCTGTCGTCGTCTGAGTCGTCCGGACGGGAACTCGACTGCCAACATGCAAATCGGTCTGTGTGTCATGGCTGGCGTGCAGCACTGGCCGCGCCACCTCACGGGCATCAACGACCGAGCCATCTGCCGACAACTTGACCTTAGCACCGCCACCCCACTTCACCGGCTTACCGGGATACCCGACATCAATCGACCCAGTGGCCGAGGTCACGAGTCCAAGATTCCGGGATTGATCGTCATTCACTGAGCAGATCAACAAGTCAATCGCATACGATTCGTGCACCACATCAGCCAGTTGACGCCACTGCTCGATTTGTCCGGGCGTTGCCAAAGCAACAGCGTAGCCACCGACCTTCGACACATCGGTAGTAACAAACTCACGCAATTCGTCAGGAACAGGCACCGCCTTCCGCTCAACTGGCAACATCCGTTTCCCAGACTCATCCAGCTCGAACCCGAAACGACGCGCGGCCTGAACGACCTCTCGGCCGACGAGCGGACCATCCACGGTCTCACCTGTACGGACTTCGATTCCCGCATCCTTGAGAGCAGAATCCAACGAGTGACCGGCCCCGAACAACGCCACGCGAGGGGATGGCACGTCACGGCCCGAATGCCGCGCGACGTTGATATCATCGTGATTGACACGCAGACCACTACTCGGCCCGTGGCATCCCACAAGAGCGGCGCACATCAAAACCCACGTCAGGACTCGGCGATACTGAGAGGCTATCCGGAAAGAAATGGCTTGTTTTTAGGGTGCCACGGTCACGGCTTTGCGTGGCCGTGCTTCTGCTGTAGCGAAGACACGGC
>JAYVOX010000393.1:0-5780 GCA_043757695.1 Schlesneria sp. | reverse complement strand
AGTTGGTGTTTGCGCAGATCATGGAGTTTCGACCACGACACGAGTTCAACACGTGTGTGCGACGCTACGACGGAGAACAGCGGTCGCGCAGATTCTCCCGTCGCGATCAGTTTTTGTGTTTGGCGTTCGGGCAACTCACGTTTCGCGAGAGCTTGCGCGACATCGAAACCTGTCTCCGTGCTGTTCACGACAAGCTCTATCACGCGGGGTTTCGGGGGCGTATTTCGCGGAGCACGCTGGCCGATGCCAATCGCGCACACGACTGGAGAATCTTTGCCGATTTCGCCCAAGTGTTGATCACGCACGCGCGCACTTTATACGCGGGCGACAAATTGGGAGTCGCGTTGAAGCGTAACCGTTCACACCCCGGCCATATTCGATTTGCAAGAACTCGGCAATACCGAATTGCAGGTGGAAAACCGCAGTTTTGTGATTCGCAATTCAGTGTTAACAGAACTTTGACTGACTTTAGTGTGGCACTTTCGACTTCGACATCGGAAAACCCCTGTTTTTCATGAGTCTACGGGGTGTGAACGGTTACACTTGATCGAACGGATATCCAACTCCGAGTTCCAACGAAAGCCATATAACTCGGCGAGATTCTCTTTGGTATATTCTGTGGCGTCCGTCAGCGTGGTGATGATATCGATCGTTTTCGTGCGTCGGCCGGGGACGGTGATCTTGAACCGGATTTCGCGCAGCTCCAGCGTCTCGGGGATCCGGGCGTAGGTTTCCTTGTCCATCCACTGGGGGCGTTGAGGCCGCGTCCAGATGATGAGGTGATCGTAGTTACCCAGCCGCCGGCCGCGTCGAAAATCGCTGTGTCGTTTTTGATGCTTGCGGGCGCAGGTGTGTGTCCCTTGTAGCAGCAGCAGCGCGATCATCATGAACGAACAGTAATAGCGATCCATGACCGCGATCTCACCCGCGTGCAACGAGCCGAGCATCGAACGCAGCAGTGCCGACTCGCCGGTCTCCTTCCCCTGATAGGGGGCGATGGCCACATTCGACACGCAGGCGGTCGCCAACGAGAGGATGGCTGTCGCGCGGGCGATGGGGAGACCAATTCCCGGCTGCTGCGCCTTCTGGTGCGGGTACACCGCCTGATTCTGCGGAGTGTCGGGCATGGTGCCCTGTTATTTGAGAAGAGGTAAAGACAGTAAAGCCATCGACGAGCTTGGCGTGATATCGGCCCTTCCACAACCAGTTCGTCTCGGCGGCCTGCTCCAACTCCTCGGCCACCTCGCCACTCAACTCACGCAGAGCGGCCACCGAGAGCTTCGCCCGTGCGCGACAATAATCACCGGTGTCCGCAGTCGGCGCGATGAGTCCCAACTGTTCGCAATAGCTGACCACTCTCGCCACCGCCGCCTGGCAGGAGGCCTCCTTGCCATCGCGCAAGACCTGCGACAGAAAAGACCACACCGTGATGGCTGTCGTAGAGACACCATAAAGACCAAATAAACAGTCGTGTTTCTGGAATATCCGCCGGATGCGTTCCGCCGAAATAATGTTGGCAAACGGCAGTCCGTCCGCCGTCAAAAACGCATCGACAATCTGCTGAAAACTCCGGCTGCGGTGAGCGGGCGAATCTGATATCGCTGTGGCCATGAAAAAACCCTCCTTGGTTTTTCACCGGCCAGTGAACCAAGGAGGGCGATCATTCCTACCAAGGATGGCAGATTCCCGAAAGACCACCTTGGCTGAAGCGGGTTTTACTAAAACCTCCGCCCCAGCCCAAGCTCAACCTGCGCGCAGTCACAATCTCGACAGTGCCATTCGTTCCTGACACCTTTTCTTCATCTTCACCAACCAATCAGTTCACCACAGCAAGGCACGTCACCCGCACCAAATTGGTGGGCACAGCCCACCCTACGTCACTTGTTCTCTTTTTTCAGGGGCAAGGTCCACAGGTAAACCGTGTGTTGGTCGCCGTCCCCCGATGACTCGGCTTTCACCACCTGATCTGCGGGAAATCCGGGAATCTCAAACTGGTGTGAGACGAATCGTGATCCCGGCTTCATCTTCTCCAATTGCGGCAACAGCTTTTCCAGTTGCTGAGGAAGCAGGAATACCGCGATCACATCGGCGTCGTGGAGATCGGCCGTGAAGAGGTCTTTACATTCAAAGGTGACGAGGGACTTCATGCCCGCCGCGTCCGCTTTGGTACGCGACGACTCGACCAGTTCCTTGTCGAGTTCATAGCCGACCGCTTTGCAGCCGTACTTCCGGGCGGCGGTGATCACAATGCGACCGTCCCCGCTGCCGAGGTCATAGACGACATCGGTCTTTTTCACCGCTGCCAACTCCAACATCTTCTCGACAATGTCCTGGGGTGTGGGAACGAAGACGGAGCGCAGGATGCGTTCGCGAGGTTCGAGCAATGGACCGCCAGCCGGTGGCGCGAGCACGATCCGAAGCGGCTCTGGCTGCGGCTGCTTCAGCGAGTCGGCGCGGAGGTCATAGCACAGCAGCTTGTTGTCGTCGCGCAGGTAGAGTCGTCCACCGGCGATGATCGGGTAGGTCGCACCGACCCCCTTCACGGCGTCGGGAATCGTGAACCGGCCCCGTTCGACATAGGCTGTCGATGAAGCGTCCGCGAGGATTACCAACCCGTCGCTCGTTCGCAGGTACAAGCGGTCTTCAGCGGAAGTGATCGCCATTTTTCCGCCACCTCCCGTTCGCTCCGCCCAGACTCTTTCACCGGTTTTCCAATCGAGGCAAAAGAGTGCCGACCAATTCATGCTCATGAAAAAATGTTCGCCCACGATCACGCCGTTGTCCTGAAAGGCGTCCGGGCTGAGGTTGTTGGCGTATTGCTCTTGGATCTCGAACTCCTCGCCCTTGGGCACGAGCTTGAGCAGCGCCATCCCGGTGCCGTAGCCATTGCTCGTCACGATCTGATCGCCACGCACATTCGGTGTATGGGAATTGGCTACGCCATTGGTTTTTTTTTCGTATCTCCAGAGTGGCCGACCATCGGACGCCCGCACGCCGACCAACGCTTTCCCGAGGAACGCGACATACTGCCGCACGCCGCCGACCTCAGTCGCGACTATCGCGGCGTATGCGGCGAGGCCACCATCGGGGACCACGCTCCGCCAAATCTCCCGGCCCGTCCGCTTGTCGAGTGCCACGATCGACGCCTCCGGACCACCGGGAGTACAGATCAGCCGGTCGCCACCGACCAGAGGATAGTCACAAAAGCCCCACGTCGGCCGCTTCGCTGCGAAGTCTGCGGGATAGTTCTTGCTCCACAGTTCTTCGCCGTTGCGGGTACTCAAGCAGACCAACCGCCCGCCGCTCGTGATCGCATACACGCGGTCATCATCCAGCGTAGGCGAGCGTTGACTGAGCCAGCGCATCAGCGGGTTTTCATTCACCTTTGGGCCAAGCCGCGTGGCCCACACGCGCTGGGCTGTGGACTGGTCGAGGGCCGTCAGAAACTCACCGTCTTCAAAATATCCGAGCGTGTAAATGCGCCCGTCCGCGATCGACACCGACGCGATCCCTTCCCCCAATCCATCGACACGCCACACGAGCGGCGGCCCGGCTTCCGCCCATTCCTTGAGCAGCCCCGTCTCGGGTGACGTGTTGTCGCGGTTCGGTCCGCGCCACTGCGGCCAATGGCCGCCCACTGCGGCCTTCGATTCGGCCTCTTTGTCGCCGGTGATCGCAAACAGCATATTGCGGTTGGCGACGTACAACGTGCCGTTGGCGAAACACGGTGAAGTGTAGACCGAATTCCCCATGTTGATCTCGGCGAGCGGGGCATGAGCATTCGCCTCCGGCTTCATCGCGACGTTGGGATCGGACGAGAGACCGAACACGGATACGTCACCGTCCTCGTCGCCCACATAGACTTTGTCATCCACGATGAGTGGCGAGGCCCAGACCGCCGCAAAGGTGTCGTGAGACCAATGACGTTGCCCCGTCTTGGCGTCGAAACAATGCACCAGGCCGGCGGCGTCAGCCGCGATCACCAGTCCTTTGGCGACGGCCACCGAACTCATACTGCGGTGCATCACCTCTTCAAACTTCTTTCCGCAACTCATGAACTCCCAGATCAGCGCTGAGTTGGGATTGGAAATCGCCTTCTCGCCCGCCTTGGGATCAACGGCTTGAGTGCGTCGGCGCGAGAGAGGCTTGTCATGGGCATCGACCGCCAACTCGGAACTGACATCCCCGCGCTTCGTCGGGTCGATGCAAACCAAGCGGCCCACACCCTCGCCCTGGTCCGGGTCCAGTCCCGACGCGATGTAAACTCGGCCCTCGTAGACGACCGCGTTCCCCAGCAAACTGTTGCGGTTGCTGCGGCCACTCAGCATGTAGACACTCGCCTTCGGATTGATGTCGAACTCCCACAGCTTGCCACCGGACTCTGGATCGAACGCGCGGACCCAGCCGTCGCTCTGCGGCACAATCACCTGCATCTGACCAGCGATTTCAGCGACCGTGGGGCTGGAGAATTGTGTCACCAGAATGTTGGCATCGGGAGAATTGTCCTGCCAATGGACTTCGCCCGTGTCTTTGTCCAAACAGACCAGGCTCGGAGCATCCGGTTTGGGGACTGACATGTGATCCTCGCTGATGCCGTTGTTGATCGTCACGAAGATCCGGCCCTTCCACGAAGCCCCGATGGAACAGGGGCGCGGCGGCCCCATGATCGGCACACGCTGGAACGGCTCAAAGGTTTTGATCAGGTCCAGCTTCCAGAGTTCGCGCGGCGGACCATCGCCGCGAATCAGCGGGCCGATATCCAGACAATGAACCTCCCCGCGATTCGTCGCGATCCACAACCGATCCCCTTCGATCAGCGGAGAACTCCCCAGTCCGTGCCAATCGCTGCCTTGATGGCGATGCGCCAATGGCGGCGAAAGGAATTCATAGACCTGCTGGCCATCCGCGACGCGGAAGCACTTGAGCATGCCGACACAGTGGTTGGGATTCTTCTCGCCCGAAGGCGCTTGGAAGGTTCCAATCCAAACCAGTCCACTCGACACGATCGGCGACGAAAACGTCTGCGACCCCAACTGTGCCGCCCAGCGAACTCCGCGCGTCTCGCGAATCAAACGGCCCTCTTCACGCGCCTCAACGGACCACACCGTGGGTGCGCCGCGTTCCGGACTGACCCCATTCCGAGTCCCATCCCGCCCCAGCATCGGCCAGTCCTCAGCAAAAGCGGACTGAACACTACATCCCCAGACAGTTGCGGTAAGTGCAAGGCAGGCAGTGACGCAGGCGTTCCAGATTCGCGGCATGTGACGCCTCCAGTTGAATATTGTCAGGTGCAGATTTGAATTTGCATCGAGTGAGATGGCTGTTGCCCGTGAAGTGTCATTTTGGAGCTTCGGCTGGTTCAACAAATGAAGGAGAGGCCGCAGACAAGCGTCCTTCAATCGCGCAGAAAATAGCTCGCGGCGGAATCCGAAACAAGAGACCAGTCGCGGGACAACGTCGCGGGATCATTTGACTCTTCGGGCCAAAAAACAATGGCTCATTCGGTGATCCGGGGAGGTGAAGACACGAGGCTCGTCATCAGAGATTCGAGGAGTGCTTTTCCCCGTTTACGGACGTTGTGTACGAACTGAAAGAAGGCGAGGTAGGAGAAAGAAAGGGGTCAGCGACGGTCTAAGTGTTGGTCAAGTGAGGATTTCAAAAAGTCATTTTGGAATTCCTTTGTTGGTGTGAGGGGAGGCGGATTTTTTGAGGAATGGCGAGGATGTTCCATGACGTTGGAATGGCTTGAGGCGTGGCGGCGGATTATCTTGCCGGGGCGT
>JAYVOX010000392.1:0-5781 GCA_043757695.1 Schlesneria sp. | reverse complement strand
AAAGCCACGATGATGGCCATCGCCAGCGCGATGAAAAATTCACCCAGCGCCGATGAGATGCTCGCCAAGAAAGACTCGGCCAAGCACCCGTACTCGGGTGTGTGACTCGGGTGTGTGATGTTGAAAAGCTGTTGGCGATGAGCTTCCAGCCGTTAGCAATACAGCAAGCCCACGCGACTGCGGTCTCGTGGGCTTGCTCTCATTCTGTCCCCTCTTCGCTGATCCCTGATCCCTGATTCCTGACTCCTTCCATGAAGAACCTCCTCATCCAACTCGATACCGATCCCCTGCCGAGCACCTTCGACCGCGTCGTCGCTGTCGATGCGGGGGCCGATGAGCTCTTCAGCTATGGCGGCGTGACGCCCGAGAATGTCGAGTCGCTCGTCCACGGAGCCATCTTCACACGCAAGCCATCCGACCTGATGCACACGGCAATCTTCGTGGGCGGGAGCAACGTCGCGGCGGGCGAGGCCCTTTACAAGAAGGTGCTGAAGACATTGTTTGGTCCGTTCTCCGTCTCGGTCATGATGGACTCGAATGGCTCGAACACAACCGCGGCGGCAACGGTGCTGGCGGCGGCCAAGCATCTCGACCTCACACAGACGACGGCCGTCGTGCTGGCGGGAACCGGACCTGTTGGGTGTCGCGTCGCTCAACTTCTGCTCGGTCAGGGGGCGACTGTGCGGCTGGCATCTCGCTCGTTGGAGAAGTCTCGCGCGACGTGTGACATGCTCGCACAAGTCGCTGACGCGGCGAAGCTCACTCCCTGCGAAACGGCCTCGACCGAAGGATTGGTGGCCGCCACGAACGGCGTGCAACTTGTCGTGGCGGCCGGTGCGGCGGGCGTGCCACTGATCTCGGCCGAGCAGTTGTCAGCGATCACAACGCTCAAGCTGGCGATCGACCTGAACGCGGTTGCTCCCGCAGGCATCGCGGGGGTCGAGGTGATGGACAAAGCGAAAGATCGCAGCGGCTGGCTGAGCTACGGCGCGGTCGGTGTGGGTGGAACCAAGATGAAAATTCACCACGCCTGTATCCGTCGCCTATTTGGATCCAACGACCAACGCCTCGACACCACCGCGATCTTCGAGTTGGGCTGGTCGCTGGGTTGATTGCGTTTGCCAGTCCCCTCGCCCCCGTCTTCGGGGGAGAGAGTGATAGGGCTGCGATCTTGTTTGGACATCGATCATTTCTCACTAGGTGCCTGTCCGGATACCCGTAGGGTGGGCACTGCCCACCACAATCGGTCGTTGATAGTGGGCAGTGCCCACCCTACGGAAGGTCTGACCTTCGACTTTCCGGACAGACACCTAGCCCGCGCTCGCGCATCGGGCTGGTCGTGAGTCTACTCGCGCCCCAACTGATAGATCGCCATGATCACGTCTTCGACTGACTTGAGCTTGGCTTTGCCCGCAGAGACCGCGTCGATTTTTTCACGCGCTTCGACCGCGTTGTAGCCGAGGCTCAACAAGGCTTCTAAGGCTTCGTGCAGCACGCCGCGCTCGGCGGACTTGGCTTCCGCAGGAAACTCTTTGGCAACCATCAATGCGAACTTCGCCATCTTGCGACGCAGCTTCGCGACGATCCGTTCGCTCATCGCCGGACCGATGCCGGGGAGCAGGCTCAACTCCTTGAGGTTCTGCTCCTCAATCGCTTCGGCCACTTCCCGCACAGGCCGGACCATCGCTCGCAGCGTCTTCTTCACGCCCATGCCATCGACCGAACAGACCATCTCGAAGAACTCCAGTTCCACATCGGCGAGGAATCCGATCATCCTCGGCACCAAGCGGCCTCCCTGCGTGTTCCCTTCGATGTACTCGATCGTCTTTAACGAGACCTCGTTTCCCAGTAACGCCTGAAGCTGCCGTCGCACGAATTCGGGGATAAAAACTTCGTACTCCAACGCCCCGGTTTCAATCCGTGCCGCGTCTTCGGTGAGTCGAACCAGTTTGCCTGTGATGCGAGTAATCAAGTTGCTTCGTCCTGTCTGGAGCTTGTTTCGGGGCACCGGCTGTGTGGGAAGTGAGCGTGAGGTTCTCGAACGTTTTTGGGGGTGAGTCATTCGACTGATGCCTCCCGGTTCAGCTCAATGCCGGACTCTTAGCTCGACTTTTGCCAGCTTGGGAGTGCGGGGATTCATCACCGCTTTTCTTTCTTTTCTTCTCACGACATTTTGAATGCTCCAGCACAGGCCCATTCCTTCAAAAATCCATTCGACGCGAGAAAGGAAAGCGGCAATCAATTGCCGCAGTCCAAATGGAAGGGCAAAAGTCGAGCTTATCGCGGTTCCACGACATCGACGACTCGCCGACTGTGGTAGTGACACAACGCGACCGCGAATGCATCGGCCACGTCGTTCGGTTCGAGAATCTTGTCGAGACCCAGTTCGTGGCGAATCGCGTGCTGGACTTGTTCCTTCGAAGCCTTGCCACTGCCCGTCAACAGTCGCTTCACTTCGCGCGGGGCGTAATCGACGACGGGAACTCCCGCCTCGGCCGCCGCGAACAAGATTGCACCGCGCGCGTGAGCCATCAGGATCGCCGTCTTGGGAAATTGAACCGTCGAGAAAACCTGCTCAATGGCCAGCACTTCCGGCTGGAATTCGGCGATGACTTCACGCACACCGAGACCAATCTCGAACACTCGCTCGGCCAGCGACAGGCTTTGAGTCGATTGAATCACGCCCCCTTCCCGCAACACCGGCCCGCGACTCGATCGCTCCAGGATTGCATAGCCCGTCCGATTCAATCCGGGGTCAATCCCCAGCACGCAGTTGGCTTGTGCGGAGGCATCGAACTGAGGTGAAGGCAATTGCATCGTCAGCTTCCTCGCAACCGATTCGACTTTACACGGCCCAGAGTGAGACATTTGAAGTAGCCACGTTTCGCCAGAACGTGGGCTGTTTGAACGTCACACCCGCACTCTGGCGAGGTGCAGCGACATCTCACGTCAGCCCACGCGAGATATAGACCGGCCGCTCGTGCGGATCTCTCACGACTTCTGGACTTGAAAAACCTCGTGTTGAAGACCACGACCGCAACCCTCGTCAGATGTACTCGACCCGGCACGATTGCGTCGAGACGAGAACCCCTCGGGATTCGTACATCTCTCAGTGGCAGTGGTAGCCGAATTCGTGAGAGTTCGGACTGAAGTCTCACGACTTCAGCGACGCCAGTGATTCCTGCGCGAGCCGCTATACCTTGCGCGGCCATTTGTGAGACATTTTGGACTTGGTGAGCCGGGTGGCGTCAGCCCCCGGATTCCGTTGGAACGAGTCCAGAGGCTGACGCCATCCGGCCCACCAAGAATGTCTCAGTTCCGGCCGCGCGAGCATTAAGGCGAGCGGCAAGTGTTGGCAGACCCAGTCGTAGGATGGACGCCTCGTCCGTCGGTCTCAACCAGCGGCGACTCCGACGGACGAGGCGTCCATCCTACGGGTAAATCTTTTCTTGCCGCTCGCCTAACTGGCCACGAGCGGGATGTGAATCGCCTGCGCGGGATCGGTGTTGGGGAAGTCGGTACGAGAATGTGTCCCTCGGCTTTCACACCGCGCGGCAGCGGCGCGAATCATGAGTCGAGCGACGAGCAGCATGTTTTGCAGTTCCCAACCTTGCGTCGTGTTGAACTCGCGCGGGCCGACGTACCGGTCCCAGAACTCGACCTGCTGCAAGGCCGCGTCCAAACCGACGGCGTCCCGCTCGATCCCGACGTTCCGCCACATCTCACTGTTGAGCGAGTTCAGCAAGTCGCCCAGTTTGAGGCTGGCATCGACGGGTTGATGCGAAGGGGGATCGGGGCGCAGTGGCATCGCCGTGAATTGGTCGGCTTCACCCAACGCGGCGGCCGAGGCGTTGCGTCCCGCTCGCAGTCCAAACACCAAGCCTTCGAGCAGACTGTTGCTTGCGAGACGGTTCGCACCGTGCAGGCCACTCGAGGTCACTTCTCCCGCTGCCCACAAGCGTGGCAGCGACGTGCGGGCTTCGTCATCCACAGTCACGCCGCCGATCATGTAGTGCGCGCCGGGACGAACCGGAATCAAGTCGCGTGTCAGATCGAGACCGAAGTCCGCACAGACTTGTCCGATGTGCGGGAACCGTTCGTGGACCAGCGCCTTTTCGAGATGCGTCACGTCGAGATAGACGCAGTGATGCCGCGTCTTTTCCATCTGGCGCGTGATCGCGCGGCTGACAATGTCACGCGGAGCGAGTTCAGCGGCCGGGTCGAACTCGGGCATGAAGCGATGGCCGTGACAGTCCCGCAGCAACCCTCCTTCCCCACGCACCGCCTCCGAGATGAGATGCCTCGATGAGCCGGCGATGTACAGCACCGTGGGATGAAACTGCATGAACTCCATGTCGCGCACCTCGCATCCCGCACGGAAGGCCATCGCCTGACCGTCGGCCGTCGCGATCTCGGGGTTCGTCGTTTCGCGGAAGAGCCGCCCCGCTCCACCCGTCGCGAGAATCGTTTGCTTGGCCCAGACAAACGTCTTGCCGTGCTGTGCGTTCCAGACCAACGCCCCGCGACACTCACCGTCTTGTGTGAGCAGATCGAGCGTGAACGTCTTCTCCCAGATGTCGAGATGCGATTCGCGGCGAACGCGATCAATGAGTGCCCGCATGACTTCCTTGCCGGTCGCATCTCCCAACGCATGCACGACGCGGCGATGACTGTGGCCCCCCTCCTGCGTGAGAGCCATTTCGCCGTCCGCCTGATCGAAGACCGTGCCGAGCGTGATCAGATCGCGAATTCGGTCGGGAGCTTCCCGTACGACCGTCTCCACAATGTCGCGATGACACAGCCCTTTCCCGGCCGACATGGTGTCGGCGACATGGTTGGCGAAGTCGTCGAACGGATCGAAGACCCCCGCGATCCCGCCCTGAGCGTACGCGCTGTTCGATTGACTGATGATGTCCTTCGTCGCGAGAACCACTTGGACCTTGGGATCGATCGCCAACGCCGCTCGAATCCCCGTGATCCCCGCGCCGATGATCAGGACATCAGTGAAGAGATGCGGTACACGTTTCGGATTGAAGCGAACGAGGTAGCGACGTTTCGGAGAGACAGTCAGCGGCGGCATGGAGACTCGATTTGAGAAAGCAACGGGAGGCAAGTTTGTCACCTGCCGGTGTCATTGGACATTGCGTAACCGGAGGTTTGAACCATTGAGCTGACTCGCATATTACAACTAACGGACAACCTTGCGAGCGTGGGATGTTGCTCGGCAGTGATTCGTGATGAGTGTGTGTTGGTTTGTTCCCGCTTGAGAACTGGTGGCTCACATTTCTGGACCCCCAGCTCTCGCTCAACAGTCGCGTTGGTTCGCTTTCGTTTGGTGACTACAATCGGCTGACGCGACTTGATCGTGGAGAGCAGCGGACATACTTTCGTTTGGATCGGTGCGAGTCTCGTTGAATCGAACAAAATCGTGACTAGGTTCTTCTCGTGAAGGAGTCGATTGTGATGCAGCGTTGGGCGTGGGTGATGGTGGTTGCAGTGTTGGTTCCAGTGGTTCAACCGGGGATCGGTCGAGCCGAGGACAAGTCGAAGTCGAAGGTGTTGCTCGGAACGTCGGAGCTGGTGAGCGGCATTCCGGGGACTGGGGCGCTGACCGTCGAGCAGATTCAAAAATGGTTGGTTGATCCCGCGAACCACACTCCCCTCGAAGTCGAACTTCCCGCCGGGCTGGCTCTCGGCGCGAACATGATCCAAATCCCGAAAGACAATCCGCTGACGCGCGCGAAGATCGAACTCGGGCGACAGCTCTACTTCGACACGCGA